>NZ_CAMQXC010000014.1 GCF_947038635.1 uncultured Cetobacterium sp.
TGAACTATATCTTTTAATTCTTTTATTATGCTTTCTACAATAGCTCTACTGCCTTTTATCTTCCCTGTTCCTTTGCACAGTGGACATTCATCTTGAAAATAATAACTCAAAGGTTTTCCCAATCTTTTTCTAGTCATCTCTACTAGCCCTAAATCTGTAAAATGAATTATATTCGTTTTAACTCTATCTTTTGCCAAACTCTCTTCTAAGACTTTCAACACTTTTTGTTTATCCTCTTCAACCTTCATATCAATAAAATCAATAATAATAATTCCACTTAAATTTCTTATTCTGAGTTGTCTAGCTATCTCCACTGCTGCCTCTATATTAGTTTTAACTACTGTTTCTTCTAGATTCATACTTCCTATATTTTTCCCAGTATTAACATCTATACTAACTAAAGCTTCTGTTTTTTCAATTACAATAGAGCCACCACATTCTAACATTGTTGTCACTTCTAATGATTTTTCTATCTCTTTTTGAATACCATATTTATAAAAAATCTCCTCTTTTTCTGTATAAAGTTTTATTTTCATTTTTGGTATTCCTTCACTAAAAGCTCTTATATAATCTATAATTTCCCAATAAACATCTTCATTATCTACTACTATTTCATCAATATCATTACCTATAATATCACGTAATACTTTGCTGACAATACCATTATCTTTATATAGTAGCTCACCTGTTTTAGCCTTCTTTATTCTAACCTCTATCTCTTCCCATTTCTTTATTAAATATTGTAACTCTTTTTCGAAATGATAGATACTCTTTCCTTCAGCTGCTGTTCTTATTATAACACCCATACCTTCTGGAACTATTTCTGAAAATAGCTTTTCTAGTCTTTCTCTTTCTATTTCATCTTTTATTTTTTTTGATATAGCTATATGACTATTATTTGGCATTAAAACTAAAAATTTCCCAGGTATAGTATAATGCGTTGTTACTCTTGCACCTTTACTACCTCTAGGATCACTTAAAACTTGAACTACTACTTCATCTCCTACATTTAATAGTTCTTCTATTGGTTTTCCACTATTTACTATTCCAGTTAAATATTTCTCTTCAAAATCTCTCAAATCCTTAACATATAAAAATCCATTTTTTTCAAGTCCAATATTGACAAAAGCTGATTCCATACCTGGAAGAACATTAGCAACTTTACCTTTATATATGTTACCATTTAATGTCCCTTCACCCTCTCTTTCAATATGAACTTCCATAACTTTTCCATTTTCTAAAACTGCTGCCCTTGTTTTAAATCTATTGGTATTTATTATCACTTGGTTCATTTATCTCTCCCCTAAGAACCTGTTTCCATGAGTAAATCTTTTCATTTATTTTGATTCTATCTATCTCTAACATATTATTCATTTTTATTACTAAATCTTTTCCTAATTTCTCTCTATTAATTTTATTTATACCTACAATTTTGGAAACATTCTTTTCATTAATTTCTACTTCTAATTTTTTTTCTCTATCATATATCTCTTTTAAAAAATCATAATATATCTCTCCAACCACTAGCTCTCTAAAAGCTGGATGGAAAGGTCCCCCTAAAACATTTTCATTATCATTTAATTCCTCTGTTGGTTGTAGTCCAACTCTAACAATGTTTATATTATTATAATCTAAAAGTGAGTATATTTTTTTACATCTTTTAACAGCCTCTTCTAAAGTTAATGGAATATATCTTCCATTTTTAAACATATCTGCCATTTCAGTTTCTTTTATAACTAGAGTTGGGTAAATTCTTGCAATATCTGGTTTTAACTCAACTGTTTTAACAGCACTAGCAAAATCACTTTCATCAGTGGATCCAGGCAATCCTAGCATAAGTTGTATTCCTAATTCAATTCCAGCTTCTTTTATTAACTTTGAAGCTTCATATACTTTTTCCATTGGATAAAATCTATGTGTTTTTATTAACACCTTTTCATCTAAAGATTGAACTCCTAACTCTACAGTTGTAACTCCGTATCTTTTTAGCATATCTACTATTTTTTTATCAATATAATCAGGTCTTGTTGATAGTCTTATTCCATCAATCAAACCATTTTTTATATATTCAAAAACTACAGATAGATACTCTTCTTGTAATTTTATAGAAATTCCTGTAAAAGTTCCACCAAAAAAAGCCACCTCTTTCTTGGATTTTTTTGGAAGAGTTTTTAAGTATGTTTCAATTATATTTTTTATATCCTCTGTGGTTACGTCTGTCTCTCTACCATTTATCTTTTTTTGATTACAAAATACACAATCATTGGGACATCCAAAATGACTTATAAAAATTGGAATATTATAGTGTTTCATAAAGCTTTACTCCTAACTTTTTACAAATATCTTTCGCTGCCGATTGTTCTGCACTTTTTTTATTTTTACCTTTTCCATAACCTTTTAAGTCATCTTTTATAACTGCAACAACCTCAAAAACTTTTAGATGATCTGGTCCAGCTTCACTAACTACTTGATAAGTTGGAATTATTTTGTATTCTTTTTGGCTATATTCTTGTAGTATTGTTTTAAAATCTAAAATATCCTCGTTCTCATTTATATGCTCAATTGGGTACTTTAAAAATTTCATAGCTATATCTTTTGCCACTATAAAATCTGAATCCAGATATATAGCACCTAATATTGCTTCAAAAACATCACCTAAAATTGAATTTCTTTCTCTTCCACCAGTTAACTCTTCACCTTTGCTTAGCATTAAATATTGTCCAAAATCTAAACTTTTTGAAATTCTTGCCAATACAGGCTCACTTACTACCATAGCTTTTAGTTTCGCTAAGTCTCCCTCTAAAGCATTTGGGTAACTTTTATATAGATATTCTGTTACAATAAGATCTAGAACTGCGTCTCCTAGCAGTTCTAGTCTCTCATTGTTTAGCTTTCTATATTTAGCGTGTTCATTTCCAAAAGATCTATGGATAAGTGCATTTTTTAATAACTCCTTATTTTTAAAGGCATAACCTATTTTATCCTCTAATTCTAAGTATGATCTTTTCACTTATCTCTCTCCCTTTTTACTTATATTTTCTCATAGCGATTACAGCGTTATGTCCACCAAATCCTAATGAACTTGACATTCCAACTTCAATCTCTCTTTTTATCATTTCATTTGGAGTATAATTTAAATCTAATGCTGGATCAGGATTATCTAAATTTATTGTTGGAGGTACTACACCCTCTGCTATTGATAGCGCTAAAATTACTCCTTCAATTCCTCCTGCTGCTCCTAGTCCATGTCCTGTAGCTCCTTTTGTTGAAGAAACATTCATAGTGTATGCTGAATCTCCAAAAGCATCTTTTATAGCTGCAGTTTCATTTCTATCATTAGCAGGTGTTGATGTTCCATGAGCATTAATATATCCCACTTCTTCTGGTTTTATATTCCCTTCTTCCATAGCCATAATAAACGCTCTTGTGGCACCTTCTCCACCTTCTGCTGGTGATGTTATATGATACGCATCACAAGTTTCTCCATATCCTACTACTTCTGCGTATATCTTTGCTCCTCTAGCCTTTGCTGATTCTAACTCTTCTAAAATTAGAATTCCAGCACCTTCACCCATTACAAATCCATCTCTATCTGCCGTAAATGGTCTTGAAGCTTTTTCAGGGGCATCATTTCTTGTTGATAAAGCTTTCATATTTGCAAATGCATTTATCGCAAATTTTGTAATACAAGCTTCTGTTCCACCTGTAATCATAGCGTCTGTTCTTCCTGATTTTATCATTTCATAAGAATCACCTATTGAGTGAGTTCCAGCAGCACATGCTGTTACAACAGCTTTATTTGGTCCTTTTGCTCCAAAATAAATTCCAACATTTCCAGATGCCATATTATTTATCATTGCTGGTATTGTAAATGGAGATATTCTTCTTGTCCCTTTTTCTAGCATTGTTCCATACTGCTCTTCAAAAACTTCTATTCCACCAATTCCTGATGATACTATTGTCCCAACTTTAGTTGCATTTTTATCATCTATAACAAGTCCTGAGTCCTCTAATGCCATTTTTGCAGCGGCAATTGCAAATTGTGTATTTCTAGCTAATTTTTTTACTTCTTTTTTTTCTATTCCAAACTCAGTCGGATCAAAATCAGTAACTTCTCCTGCTATTTTAACGGCACTTTCTGTTGTATCAAAAGATTTAATCTCTTTTATTCCACATTTTCCAGCCTTAATAGCTTCCCAAGATTTTTCCGTCCCAGTACCTAGTGAAGTTATTAAACCAACTCCTGTTACAACTACTCTTCTCATTATTTATCCACCTCTTCGTTATTTTTCCAAAAAATATAACTAAAGGGGTACTTTCATACCCCTTTAAATTTATCTTACTTATTTGACTCAATGTAGTTTACAACATCTTGAACAGTTTTAATTTTTTCTGCTTCTGTATCAGGAATCTCTACGTCGAACTCCTCTTCGAAAGCCATTATTAATTCAACTGTATCTAATGAATCTGCTCCTAAATCCTCTACGAAGTTTGCCTCTAAAGTTACTTGATCAGCGTCTACTCCTAATTGCTCTACAACTATTTCTCTTATTTTATCTAACATGTGTTTTCCTCCTAATTTTTAAATTATTTATATTAATATATTAGCAAATTTAATATATTTTTTCAAGTTTTATAATCTTTAGTATTTTATACTAAATCTGAAAGTTTTTCAATATTGATAACTTCAATCTCTTTATCAATCTTTTTTATTAAGCCATTTAATACTTTTCCTGGTCCAATTTCATATACAGTAGTTACTCCTGCTTCTTTTAAAGCTAATATTGTATCTACCCATTTCACAGGTCCAAAGCTTTGTCTATATAATTCATCTTTTAATTCATCAATTTTTGTAATCTCTTTTGCTGTTGTATTAGCAATTAAAACTACTGAAGAATCTTCAAATTTAAACTCTTCTAAAGCTTCTTTTAATATTTCACCAGCCGGCTGCATTAAGCTTGAGTGGAATGGTCCAGAAACTGATAATTCCATAGCTCTTCTTGCTCCTGCTTCTTTTAAAGCTATACAAGCTTTTCCTATTGCTTCTTTTTCTCCTGCTATTACAGTTTGCTTAGGTTCATTGAAATTTACAGCTTCTGCTATTCCATCTACTGATTTTAAAGTTTCAACTATTTTGTCAGCATCAAGTCCAATTATTGCTGCCATTGTTCCTGCAACTTCTCCTGATACCTTACTCATTGCTTTTCCTCTTAACGAAGTTAGCTTTACAGCATCTTCCATAGATAAAAATCCTGCTGATCCAACCGCTGCATACTCTCCTACAGAGTGTCCTGCTACATAACTTGGCTTAATTCCTTTTTCTCTTAACAGTTTTTCTAAAACTAAACTCATTGCTACTATAGCAGGTTGAGTATTTTTAGTATCTTTTAATTCCTCTTCACTACCTTCAAACATAACTGATTTTAAATCAAAATCTAAATTAGAGAAGATTTTATCAAACTCTTTTTTAGCTAATTCATTATTTTCATAAAGTTCTTTTCCCATGCCAACATACTGCGTTCCTTGACCTGGAAAAACAAAAGCTATTTTGCTCATATTAACTCCTTTTTTATAAATAACATGTGTTTTTTAATATACCATATTATTATTACTCTGTCAATTTTAAATTTAGTAAGACCACTTAATTATCATTGAAGCATATGTTAACCCTGCTCCAAATCCTGTTAATGCTATTGTATCTCCTTTTTTTACAAGACCTTTATCTAAAGCTTCACCTAAAGCTAAACCAATAGAAGCTGATGATGTATTACCTAATTTATTTAAATTTAAATAAAATTTATCCATCGGAATTTCTAATCTTTTTGAAGCTGCCTCTATTATTCTAACATTCGCTTGGTGTGGGAATACCATATCTATATTTTCTGCTTTTAAATTAGCTCCTTCTAATGCTTCTAGAGTTGCTTTTGGAAGAGCTTTTACAGCAAATTTAAATACATCTTGACCTTTCATTTGTAAGAAGTTAGATCTCTCATCTAAAACTTCTTGACTTAATGGTTTTCTTGTTCCTCCTGCCGGTGTTCTAAGAGCTCCTTTTACATCAGGTTCTGCTCCTAGGAATTGTGATAACATTCCATATCCTTCTTCTACTTCAGCTACTACTGCCGCTGCGGCTCCATCTCCAAATAAAACACAAGTATTTCTATCTTGCATATCTACACATTTAGATAGAACTTCTGCTCCGATTACCAATATTCTTTTATTCATTCCAGAAGCAATTAACCCCTTTGCCATCGTTAAAGCGTAAACAAATCCACTACATGCTGCATTTATATCTACTGCTGCTGCATTTACAGCTCCTATTAACTCTTGTACAACACATGCTGTACTCTGAATTGGATAATCAGGTGTTGTTGTTGCTAAAATTATCATATCTATATCTTCTGCAGAAAGCCCTGCTTTTTCTAAAGCTTTTTTTGATGCTTCTGCTCCTAAATCTGATGTAGCTTGATCTGCACTTGCAAATCTTCTCTCCTCTATCCCAGTTCTTGTTCTAATCCACTCGTCTGATGTATCTATAATTTTTTCAAAATCAAAATTTGTCATTACATTTTCTGGAACATAAGTTCCCAATCCTATTATACCTACATTTTTAAGCTTCATCGCTTCCTCCTTGATTCTGTTTCATTACCTCAGTTAATCTATCTATAAATTTGTCTTCTGCAAACTTATTGGCAACTTTTAAAGCATTTTTGATTCCTCTAGCTGTTGAGTTTCCATGAGCCTTTATAGAAATTCCATTTATTCCTAAGAAAAGAGCCCCTCCGTACTCAGATGAATCTAGCTTTCCTTTTAATTTTTTTAAAATTGGTTTTAATAAAAGAGCTCCTATTTTTCCTAAAGTACTTTTATTTATCTCTTCTTTTAAAATTGAAAATATAAACTTAGCAGTTCCTTCTGCTGTTTTTAAAACCATATTTCCAGTAAAACCATCAGCTACAATAACATCTACTTCTCCATCCATCATCTCTCGACTTTCAATGTTTCCTACAAAATTTATTTTATCATTACTTTTCAAAAGATGAAAGGCCTCTCTTGTAATTTCATTACCTTTACCTTCTTCAGTTCCTATATTAAGCAATCCAACTTTAGCATTTGAGACACCAAACATCTCTTCATAGTACAAAGTTCCCATTGTTGCAAATTGATTTATAAACTCAGGTCTACAATCAGCATTTGCTCCAACATCCATTAAAACAATATCTCTTTTTTTACTTGGAAATATAGTTGTTATAGCTGGTCTTAAAACCCCTTTTATTCTTCTAAGTTTAAGTTGACTAGCACTTATCAAGGCTCCTGTATTACCTGCAGAAACTGATGCTTCAACCTCTCCAGACTTTACAAGTTCTAACATTCTATTCATAGATGAATCTTTTTTAGTTCTTACAGCTGACATTGGGTCATCTGTCATCTCAATAATTTCTCTAGCATCATAAATCTCTATTCTATTTTTATCATAAGTATACTTTTCTAATTCTTCTTGTATTTTTTCTTTTTTTCCAACTAAAACCACAGTTAAATCTTTTAGTTCATCCAAAGCTTGCACAGCACCCTTTACTGTTTCTAAAGGCGCAAAATCTCCACCCATGGCATCTAAAGCAATTCTCATATTTTCTCCTCAATCAATATATAATTATTAACTATTATATCATATTTTTGGAAATAAAAAAAAGCAAGATTTAACTATCCCGCTTTTTTTTATAAGATATTACTCTACTTCTGTAGCTAATACTTGCTTTCCGTTGTAATCTCCACATGCAAGACAAACTCTGTGCGGTCTTCTTGGTGCTCCACATTTGTCACAAGTTGCTAAAGTAGAACCTTTTAATGCATCGTGAGATCTTCTCATGTTTTTCTTAGCTTTCGAAGTTTTCTTCTTAGGTACTGCCATCTTAGTTTCCCTCCTAATACGTTCATATTTAAAAATTTAAAATTTTATGTCTAATAATTGCTGCCATCTTGGGTCAACATCTTCTTTAGAGTATTTTTCCACTTCAGAAGTATCTGAACACTCTGGAAGACATGCCTCATATTGTGACAAATCAAGTATTATATATTCTCTAACCAGATCAGAGATATCTATTTCGCTATTTACAGCTTCTTCAAAATGTTTGTCTCCAAACTCCTCTTCTGGCTTCAGACTAGACATATATTTAGAATATTCTTTCGGATCTAGATATTCTCCTTTAAATTCTCCTTGAACTAAAGGTTCAATCTCCGCTAGACATCTAACACACTCTAATCTTAGTACTGCTCTATAAGACCCTTCAATAACATAACTATTTCCCTCTTTATAGGCTTTTCCTTTTATAGTTACACCTTCTGGAGTGTCCATAGAATCCATAGTCTTTTCAACATAATCAAAGGCTACCTCTGATTCATTAATAATTTCACTAAGCTTGATTATCAATGTTATCCTCCTTATAATTACAATACCTTAATATTTTACTAGTTTTTTTAAAGGTTGTCAAGTAATTTTTCTTAACAACCCTTTATATTTTATACATTAAATAAAAACTCCATTAAGTCTCCATCTTTTACAATGTATTCTTTCCCTTCTAGTCTTAGAACTCCTGCTTCTTGAGCTCCTTTCCATCCAGAATACTTTATAAAGTCCTCGTATCCAACTACTTTTGCTCTGATAAATCCTCTTTCAAAATCTGTATGAATCTCTCCTGCTGCTTTTGGAGCCGTATCTCCTATCTTTATAGTCCACGCTCTTACTTCTTTTACTCCTGCTGTAAAATAAGTTTGTAATCCTAATAGTTTAAATCCTGCTCTTATTAATCTGTTTAGTCCAGGCTCTTCTACTCCTAAAGCTTCTAAGAATTCTTTTTTATCCTCATCTTCCATCTCTTGAAGTTCTGATTCTACTTTTGCAGAAACCACTACAACTTCCGCTCCTAAACTTGCTGCATACTCTTTTACTTTTTCCACAAATTCATTTCCTGTAGCTAATTCATCTTCTGATACATTTGCCGCAAACATCATTGGTTTTTGTGTTAAAAGTTGATATGTTCTCATTAACTCTTGCTCTTCAGGTGTTAGTACTAATGTTCTTAGCATTTTGTATTCATCTAAATGTGCTTTACATTTCTCTAAAACTGGCATTAATACTAAAGCCTCTTTATTTTTCGCTTTGAATAACTTCGATTGCTTTTCTATAGCCTTTTCGATAGTTTCCATATCAGCTAAAATTAATTCTCCGTTTATAATTTCAATATCTCTTATTGGATCTACACTTCCACTTACGTGAATAATATTTTCATCCTCAAAACATCTAACAACTTGACAAATTGCAGCAGTAGTTCTAATATTTGATAGGAATTTATTTCCTAGTCCTTCACCTTTTGCTGCCCCTTCAACTAAACCTGCAATATCCACAAATTCAACTGTTGCATGTTGAACTCTTTGAGGATTTATTATTTTTGATAACTCATCTAATCTTTGATCTGGAACTGTTACCATTCCTACATTTGGTTCTATTGTACAGAACGGATAGTTTGCTGCTTCTGCCGCTCCAGCTTTTGTTATTGCGTTAAAAAGAGTTGACTTTCCAACATTTGGAAGTCCTACTATTCCTATACCTATCATTTTAGAGATTCCTCCTGAAATTTTATTTTACTTTAGATTTTACCATATATAAAATCTTTTGTAAATAAAAAAACCCTTACTTTATTTAGTAAGGATTTTAATTTTTAGGCTTTTTCACCTACACAATTTTCTACAGTTGCTTTTTTTAGTCTTACTTTTGGTTCACTTGGTAAGCCAAATCTCGGAATAAATCTATCTAACCCTGTTAATGTTGCTATTAAAATTGTCGATACTGCTATTATTGCTAAGAAATTAAACTTAATTATATCCATTGCACTAAATTTATATAATGGATAAACAGCTTGAGCTATTCCTAGATAAAAACCTATATATACATGCCATGGAATTAATTGTGATCCAAATACTCCTAACGCATCGCTAAATGTTGCATTTCTAAGTCTTAATGTTTCGATATCCTCTGGAGATCCTTCAACATTTTTTTCAACTATCTCTCTTATAATAGGTCCCATAGTAACTATTTGAGCCATCTCATCTGCTAAGCCTGCATTTCCTAATATTGATAGTACTCCATTGCAAAACATTAGTTGTCTTACATTCTTTGATATTGCAACCACTATATTTGATAAAGGTCTAAACGCATCCATTAACTTCATTATTCCACCAAATGCCGCAACCCACATCATCATTACTATTACCCATGAACCAGCACCTTCAAATCCTGAATATAATAGATTTAAGAAAGCTCCTGTACTTTCAACTGTTCCTGCAAACATACCTAATACATATGCTGCAAATATACCTATAAATAAACATAATAATGTTGTCATTCCTCTAAAAGCTGCAATTAAAACGAGAACCAATGGTATTATCATATAAGTTGGAACACCTGTTTTAACTTGATTTAGTAGTGTTACTGCTGATTCTCTTTTTTCAGCTAGCACTGTCCATACTTCTGCAGGTATATGTCCTATTGCTGTTGCTGCATCACCTGTTGTTGTTGGCAATCCTAATATTACTCCAGCGGCATAAAAAGCAACTATTCCTAAAATTAAAACTAAACCTGACCAATATCCTTGGTGTCTTATTCTTTTTATTACTTCAACTTTTTGAATTCCAGAACTTACAATTGTTGTATCTGATATAAGTCCTATGTTATCTCCAAAACATGCCCCTCCTGCGATAGCCCCTAAAGTTAAATCTATATTTCCTCCCACAATATGATTAAGCCATAAGAAGATTGGTGCACATGCTGCAAATGTTCCCCAGCTTGTTCCTGTTGCTATTGATAAAACCGATGTAACAACTATTCCTACAACTGCCACAGTTCTTCCTGTTAATCCTACATTTAAAGCTAAATTTATGATAGATGCTCCCACACCTGTTGACATAAATACTTCCGCCATAGCATATGCTACCATCAGAATAAAAAATGCAACTTGCATCTCTTTAGCATTATCTATAACTGCTTCTATAATATCATTAACTTTCTTTTTTTCAACAAATCCTGCAACTAAAGCTGCATACACTGTTGCTACTGGCGCTGCTATTAATGCGTCATATCCCATAAACATTAGCATTGCTAATATCGCAACTGGACTTAATTTTAATAGTTCTGTTATTCTGTTCATCCTAAAACCTCCAAGTTTAATTTATATTTTAGTTTCACTGAAATTTTAGGTAAAAAAAACTACCGTATGAAAATACGGTAGCTAATCTGCAAAATATATCACAAATTTTGGATAGCACAACATCAGATTTTATCTGACGACAGTCATGTGAATATTTTTCACATGCCCAACAAAGATTTTGACATAATCTTCATTTCGGCGAATTCCCCTTTCACTCAATTTCATCGCTCTGTCCAGCTCTATTGAGTTACTCTTGTTATTCGCAACCTCTACCTAAAATATTAAATTTTCGAAACTTTAAGTTATAGTATCATTATTTGTTTTCTCTGTCAATTATTTTTTGATTAAAGAAACTCCATTCATTTCAGCTGGTTTCTCAATATTTAATATCTCTAACATTGTTGGAGCCACATCAGCTAACTTTCCGTGGTTTAATTCTCCTTTAAAATTATTAGAAACATAAATAAATGGTACTTCATTAGTTGTATGTGCAGTGAATGCTTCATTTGTTACTGGATCTACCATTTTTTCTGCATTTCCGTGATCTGCTGTTATTAGTACTGTTCCATCTAATTCTAAAACTTTATTAACAATCTCTCCTACACCTTTATCAACAGCTTTTATTGCTTTTACAGCTGCGTCAAATACACCAGTATGTCCAACCATATCTGGATTAGCAAAGTTCATTACAATTACATCAAACTTATCAGAATCTAACGCTTCTAAAACTTTCTTTGTTAATTCTGGAGCTGACATTTCTGGTTGTAAATCATATGTTGCAACTTTTGGAGATGCAACTAAAACTCTTTCTTCACCATTGAACTCAGTTTCTTTTCCTCCATTAAAGAAGAAAGTAACGTGTGCATATTTTTCAGTTTCAGCAGTTCTTAATTGAGTTAAGTTGTGTTTTGATATAACTTCTCCTAAAGTATTAGTTATATCCTTATCAGTATAAATAATCTCTGCATCTATAGTAGAATCATACTGTCTCATACAGTAATATTTAGGCTCTAAGTATTCTCTTTGGAACCCTTTAAAGTCTTTATCTGTTAAAGCTCTTGTTATTTGTCTAGCTCTATCTGGTCTGTAATTAAAATTAATTACAACGTCACCTTTTTTGATTTCTCCAGATTTTGTTAATAAAACTGGCTTTATGAATTCATCAGTTATTTTTTCAGCATATGAATCCTCTATAATTTGCTCAGGAGTTTTTTCAGTTACGTCCACTTTTCCAACTATAGCATCATAAGCTTTTTCTGTTCTATCCCAGTTAGTATCTCTATCCATTGCAAAATATCTTCCAGAAATAGTAGCAATCTCTCCTACTCCTATCTCTTTTATTTTTTCTTCTAATCTTTTCATAAACTCTAATCCTGAAGTAGGAGCAGTGTCTCTTCCATCCATAAATGCATGAACATATACTTTTGTTAATCCAGTTCTTTTTGCCATCTCTAATAACCCAAATAAATGATTAATATGAGAATGAACTCCTCCATCTGATAAAAGTCCCATGAAATGAATTGCCTTATCATTGTTTTTAGCATAGTTGAATGCTTCTACAACTTTAGCTTTTTCAAAAAACTCTCCATCTCTAATTTCTTTTGTAATCTCTACTAGAGGTTGATAAATAACTCTTCCAGCACCTAAATTTAAGTGTCCTACTTCAGAGTTACCCATTTGTCCTTCTGGTAATCCTACAGCTTCTCCAGATGCTTTTATTAATGTATGTGGATAAGTATTAAATAATCTTTCAAAATTTTCTGGTTTTGCTTCTGCAATAGCATTTTTTTCTGTTGCATTTGGGTTATATCCCCAACCATCAAGAACCATTAACATTAAAGGTTTTTTAGCCATTTTTAAGCCTCCTAATTTTTATTATCTTGCTCCTGCTTTTATAACTTGAATAAATGTTGGTGCATCTAATGAAGCTCCTCCAACAAGTCCACCGTCTATATTTTCCATTGCTAATAACTCTGCTGCATTTTTAGCATTCATTGATCCACCATATTGGATTGTCATTTCTGATGCTGCTTCTGCTCCAAACATAGCTACTAATACATCTCTAATCTCTTTATGAGTCTCTTCTGCCATTTCAGGTGTAGCTGTTTTTCCAGTTCCTATAGCCCACACTGGTTCGTATGCTACCACAACTTTAACTGCCTCTTCAGGTGTTAATCCTGCTAATCCTTCTCTAATTTGCTTTTCGTTTACTTCAGATGTTTTTCCTGATTCTCTTTCCTCTAATTTTTCTCCGATACATAATATTGGAATTAAATCGTGAGCTAAAGCAGCCTTTACTTTTTCGTTAATGAAAGCATTAGACTCATGGAAGTACTCTCTTCTTTCTGAATGTCCTAATATAACATATTTTACTCCAATCTCTTTTAACATAACTGGTGATACTTCTCCTGTGTATGCTCCAGAATCTTTTGGATGCATGTTTTGTGCAGCTATTGCAACATTTGATCCCTCAACTGTTTTTACTGCTGACTCTAAAGCTGTGAATGGAGCTCCAATTACAATTTCTACTCCTTCTACACCATTTGTTAACTCTTTTAACTCTGATAATGTAGCTTTTGTTTCTGCTACTGTTTTATTCATTTTCCAGTTTCCTGCGATTATTGTCTTTCTCATTGATTTCTCCCTCCAAAACTTTTTTATTAATTTTAATTTTATAATAACATAATTTCTAGTTTTTTAACACGCACGACATTGTCTATATTTTCATCCTATTTTGAGTATTTTTTTCTCTAATTTAGTAATTTTCTTCTGCCTTCTTCTTTTAAAACCTCTTTTAGGTAATCTTTTGAGTTCGCTAATAAATCTTCAAGTAACGGTACTATTGCACCTTCTAAAAGCTCGATAATCCCTACAAAGTCCTCTTTTTTAAAGGCTTCGAAAATCTCTTCTGCATATTTCTTAAACTCCTCTACATACTCATTATAATCAGAGTATATTAAGTCTATCGCTGTTGCTTCTTTTAAAGATAGCACTATTCCAAACACCCACTCAACAAAACTTACCATCTCTATTATTTTTCCAATATCATTCATCTCTTCTTCTACTTCAGATAAATTTTCAAAAAATCTGTCTGAATAAGGCTCTAAAAGATATAACGATTCTATTAAAATCTCTCTATGCGAACGTGTTGTTAACTCTAAAATCTTTACTTTTTTATTTAAAGGTAAAGACTTTCCATCCACCATCTCACCATCAAGTTTTAACTCAACAATAACTTCACCATTTTGAATTACATTTGCCTCTAATTTTTCCAATACATTCAATAACTTCGTATTTTTTATTCCTATATTTATCTTTTCACCATTTATAAAAATCTCCATTTCTACCCATCCTCATTTTAGTCATTTAAAATAATCTCGCACTACAGCTATTGTAAAAAAAATTACATTTTTTGCCTTTTGATTTTCTAAAAATTCTTTTTCTATCTCTTTTATCGTTGCACCTGTTGTTACAATATCATCAACTATTAATATATTTTTTTGAAAATAATCTTTCGTTACTTTAAATGCTTTTTTTACATTCTCTTTTCTTTTTTCATGCTCTTTTATCTCATACATATGTTTTGTGTTTTTTATTCTTTCAATATTTTCAAATTTTATATCTGCTGATTTTAATATTTCATCAACTTGATTATATCCTCTTTCTAGAAATCTCTTTTTATTCACAGGAACAGATATCACTACATCAATCTTTTCTTTTATTTGAATCTTTTCTATAGATTTTTTTACATACTTACTTAGACTGTTTGTAACACCTTTTCTGTTTTTAAATTTTAAGTCAAAAATTATTTTTTTTACATCTGTATAATAATATAAATAGTATAAGTTTTTTCTTTGTTTTAAATCACTCATTTTTTCTAGCTTTATAATACATTTAGAACACAAATACCCTTTATTTTCGAGATGGCACCCACATAAAGAACAGGTATTATCAAATAATAGTTTTCTAAGGAGTTGCTTTAGCATATCTTTTACCCTTTTTATTTTTTGCGAACTCTTTATCTACTATTTTCGCTGAATAAAACTCCGTATAACCACATTCTACACAAGTTTTTACATAATACGTTCCAATCTCTATTTTTAATCCAGGGCTTTTTTCTGGTATCACTGCAGTTTTGACTATATATCTATCACTTCCACACTTTAAACATTTATAATCCAAGTTCATCACCCCAAAAAATATTCTTAATCCATTCTATTTTTTCACCTAGAAAAACTATTGCATCAAATCTTATCTTTTCATTTTCCAATCTATTCTTTCTTATGAATTCCTTTGCTGTTATATATATCTTTTTCATCTTTTTTTTATCTATAGCCTCTTGCGGCATTCCAAAAGATAAGTTTTTTCTATATTTAACTTCAAAAAAAACAAGGGTCATTTCATCATATCCGATTATATCTATCTCTCCAAAGGAACCTTGATAATTCATAGTCAACACTTTAACTCCAATGTTTTCTAAGTATTCTTTACCTTTTTCTTCATAAATCTTACCCTTGCTTCTTTTATTCATATTTTACTCTCCTAAAATTTTCTTTAAAAAACTTTTTCTATGAACTGTTTCAATAGGTCCTTTTTCTAATATCATTTCACGATGAGCTTTTGTTCCATATCCTTTATGCTTTTCAAAAGTATACTCAGGATAAAGTTTTGCTGTTTCAATCATCATTCTATCCCTAGTGACTTTTGCTATTATTGAAGCTGCTGCTATAGCTAAACTTTTTGAGTCACCCTTTATTACAGGTTCTTGTTCTCCTTTATATTCTCTGATTTTATGATTTCCATCTACTAAAACTTTTTCAAATGTTGTTTCTTTTTCTATTTTATGTATTGCTCTTCTCATAGCTAAAAAAGTAGCATTTAATATATTTATTTCATCTATCTCTTTAACATCAGCAATTCCTATACCTACATAGAAATTCTCCATTATAACATCAAAAAGTTCCTCTCTAACTTTTTCAGTTAATTTCTTAGAATCATTTATCTTATCTAACTTCTCATCATACTTTTTTAATTTAGCTACTGCTGCAACTACTGGCCCTGCTAACGGTCCTCTTCCAGCCTCGTCTACTCCTATAATATCTCCATTTTCTAAATCAAAGAGATACATTATATTTTTTATATCCATTTCATCTCCACTATTTATAGGTTGTACCTATATATCTATATTTTTCCTTTTATTATTTCTGTAATTTCGCTATCTTATTTATATCTAATTTTAGCCTCTTTGCTATATCTTTAAAATCCTCTTTTAACGCTCCTAAAATCACCATTTCTTTTCCTGTTATAGGGTGATTAAATTTCAAATAATAAGAGTGAAGCATTTGTCTTTTTATTAAATCTGAGCTACTCCCATAAACTTCATCTCCTAAAATAGGATGATTTAAACTTTTCATATGCACTCTTATCTGATGAGTTCTACCAGTTTCTATTCCTACATCTACTAAAGAGAATCCCTGTACACTATCTATAACTTCATAATTAGTTATCGCTATTTTTCCATTTTCTGTTACAACCGCCATTTTTTTTCTATCTTTAGAATCTCTACCAATTAAAGTTTCTACTCTACCACTTATATTTTTAAAATTCCCTTTACATATACAAACATATCTTTTCTCAATAGTTTTGTCTTTAAACATATCCGTTAATTTTACATGAGCTATATCATTCTTAGCTATAACTATCAATCCACTTGTGTCTTTATCTAATCTATGAACAATTCCAGGTCTAATAACTCCATTTATTGTAGACAAATCCTTTATATGATAAAGAACTGCGTTCACCAAAGTTCCTGTGTAATATCCTTGAGCCGGATGAACAATTACTCCTGGATCTTTATTAATTATAACCATATCCTTATCTTCGTACACTATATCTATTGGAATATTTTCAGGCAATATTTCAAGTACTTCATCTTCAGGAATTTTCACTATTATTATTTCTTTTCCTTTAAGTTTATTTCCACTTTTTGTTTTAGATTTATTATCTATTGATACATTCTCATTATCAATTAACTTTTGAATATAACTTCTCGTAGCATCTTCAAAAAATTCACTCAGAAAAGCATCCAATCTTTTTCCTTTATCTTTTTCCTCAACTTTTATTTCTATAATTTCTTTATATTTTTTCATCTTTCACTTCCTACCTAAACTCTATACTTTCTAAACAAAATTATATCACAAGTTATTTTCTATTACAAAATTATTACTCAAAAAAAAAGAAATCTATTTTTTTAGAGTATATATGTTACAGAATGGTAAAATTATTAATTCCATTTTTAATTTTAGGAGATTAATTAAAATGAGGAGGTTTATTTTTATGAAAAAATTAACACTTTTAGCATGTTCTTTATTCGCTTTTGCTGCTGTTGCTCAAGCAAAAGAAGTGGCTGCTCCTGTTACAAGTTCTAAAGAAGTTGTGGCTGAGCCTGTTATTATTGAAGAAGTTGTTGTAGCTCCTGTTGTTGAGAACCCTTGGGGATTTATTAACTTAAGAGCTGGATGGGATTTCTGGAGTGAATATGGAGACTATAACGGAAGACACTCTAACAACAATTATCATCCTTATGACCTTTCTAAGAAAACTAAAGATTTCGGTGGAGAGTTAGCTATTGAAGCTTACAAATCTTGGGATTACTTTGATTTAGGTCTTGGTGTTGCTTATCAACATCATATGAAAAGAAAAACTAATGATAATGTTTCAGGAGCAGAATATAAATCAGTTCCATTATACGTAGTTGGTAGATATGATATCAATTACTGGGATTGGGCTGCTACTCCTTATATCAAAGCTAATGTTGGTTACTCTTTCAACTTTGACTCAAAAAGTTTAAATACTCCTTCTGGAGACTATGGAACTAAAGTTGATGATGGATTATATTGGGCAGCTGGTGTTGGA
Organism: uncultured Cetobacterium sp.; assembly: GCF_947038635.1. Classification (GTDB taxonomy): domain Bacteria; phylum Fusobacteriota; class Fusobacteriia; order Fusobacteriales; family Fusobacteriaceae; genus Cetobacterium_A. The sequence continues at coordinate 18,117 of NZ_CAMQXC010000014.1, forward strand.
GTTCAATATGAGGACTTTAACGTAGATGTTCTATATGGAACTAACTACGCTAAAACTAAAGTTGATGGTGGAGATAAATTCGATAATGACTACGAGAGAGTTACTCTTTCTGTAGGTTATAGATTCAATATCTGGTAAAAAGCATTTTAAATATATAAAAGGAGATAACAGTTGGTTATCTCCTTTTTCTTTTATTATTTATAGCTTACAACTCTTGTATTATCTAATACTCTAAATGTAAATGTTTCTGTTATAAATAATTCTACTTCTTGATTTGTATGCCCTTGATATCCTAAAGAAAAGTCTTCTCCTAGTACAAGTTCAATATTTTCATTGTCATAAGGAACTAATAACGCTCCAGTTATATTATTTGAAACTATTATTGGCATCCCCAATATTTTTTCTAATCTTTTTGCTAATGAATCATTTAAATTTACCATATTTAAATATATAAATTTTTCAAGACCTACAACTAATGCATAAGGACCTTTACTAAACCCTGTATTTCTTAATTTTGAAACTCCATACATTAAATTTTTTATCGTTTCTTGTTCTGTTTTTCCAAAGTCTAAAGCTTGTTTTTCATCTTTTAGTAATCCTACTATACAAGCTTCATCTAATCCAAAATATATTGCCTCCTCTTCAAATTTAGCTGCACTTTTTAAAGCTTCATCTAAATTTGTATAATCAATATCTCTAGCTCCTCTTTCAAAATTATCCAATTCCCATCTGCTTAATTTAAAAGTTATTCTATTTTCTACAAAAGGTTGTGTTTGATAAACACCATAACTTAAATCACCTTTTTTATGTATTGCCAATCTTCCAGTATTTACTCCACCCTTTTCTTTTCCAATAGGCCCTGTTACTTTTACAAATCTTCTAGCTGATAATTGAGTTGTCAAAACCTCTTTTGCTCTTTCCTCTATATCTTTCCAAACTTTACCACTTATTGGTGCTAACTCTTTTTTTAGAAAATCCATACTTTTTTCCTCCTTATCCTTTTAATGAACCTATATTTAATGATTTTACATTCGTTACTACTTTATTCTCTTCTGAAGTCTGCTCACTTCCACCATTTCTTCCCATTAGCTGAGCCTCTATCCCTACAATTTTTCCCTGTCTGAATATGTAATCTTCCATCTCTTTTCCAAACTCAAACTGATTTCTTCTTAACCATTCAACTATCATAACAGCATGTTCCATCTCTTCATTTCTGTTATGAATCATAACTTCTTTAAGTTCAGGATCTACTGCCATTTCTGCTCTTTGGTTATAATCATCTACTGCTTGTAGTTCCTCCTTTAAACTTTGTATTGCGTAGTCCAAATCTGTAGCTTTTTTACTAATTCCATCTAACATATTTCGTGCACCTCCACATAATAAAATACTCTTACAATTCTATTATGACTTTTTTCTATTTTTCCTTCTTTAATTTTTTATTTATATATTTTTTAAATTTACAATCCAAATAATAACTAAGTTTTAGAAAATTTGAAATATAGATAACTATGTTTTTTTTTGGTATTATATTGATATAGTGTTATTTTATGGACTGAAGGTTCTTTTAAATGTTTGGCTTTTTTTATTTTTTATTTAATTTCTAGAAAGGTCGGGGGACAAGACTATGATTGAAAAAGAAGATATAATTTTAGCACAAAACGGAGATGAAGAATCAATTGAAAAAATTATCAAAGAGTATCAAGGAGCAATCTACAAAAATAATCGCTCATTTTTTCTTAAAGGTGGAGATAGTGACGATTTAATGCAAGAAGGATTTATAGGTCTTATTAAGGCTATTAAATCTTATGACGAAACTAGGAACGCGTGTTTTAGTACTTTTGCAAATCTTTGTATTAGAAGACAGATGATTACAGCTGTTAAAAATCATAACTCTGATAAATACAAAAACCTAAACCTTGCAATGCAAGGTGAAGGTTACTCTACGCAAGAAGAAAGTATTCATTACTCGCGTCCTTCTTTAGGGTTTTATTCACCTGAAGATATTTTTTTAGGTAAAGAGTTAGTAAATCTTCTAACTGGTTTCCTCGAAGAAAATCTGAGTACTTTAGAGAAAAAAGTTTTCACGTATCTATGCAAAGAATATACTTATGTTGAGATTGCTGATTTTTTAAATGAACCTCCAAAAAAAATAGATAATACTATTCAACGAATTAAAAAGAAAATTTTAACTTATCTGGGTTCTTACTCAAAATGAAATAAAAAGAAGGAGAGTAACTACTCTCCTTCTTTTTATTTATTAATACTGCTTCATTAATTCTTTTACTTTTGAAACAACTTCATCTTTAGAAATCTCTAAAGTTTCATTAGTTCTTCTAATTTTTAATTCAACAATACCTTCAGCAGCTTTTTTACCAGCTACAACTTTAAATGGATATCCAATTAAATCTCCATCTTTAAATTTAAATCCAATTCTTTCATCTCTATCATCTAAAGCCACATCTATGCAATTATCTTGGAAATTTTTATAAATCTCTTCTGCTAATGCTACTTGTTCTTCAGATTTCATATTTGCTGGTATTACTTCAACTACAAACGGAGCTATTGCTGATGGCCAAATAATTCCATTTTCATCATTATTTTGCTCTATTGCTGATGCCATAGTTCTAGAAACTCCTATTCCATAACATCCCATCTCCATAATTTGACTCTTTCCATTTTCATCTAAGAATGATGCATTTAATGCTTTAGAGTACTTATCTCCTAACTTAAATATATGTCCACTTTCGATTCCTCTTGCACTTGCAAGCTGTCCTCCACACTTAGGACACTTTTCTCCAACTACTACTGTTCTTACATCAGCAACTACTTCTGCCTCATAGTCTCTTCCATAGTTAACATTTACATAGTGTGTATCTAATCTATTTCCACCTGCTGTATGATTAGATATTCCTACAATACTCTTATCTGCTATAATTTTGATTTTTGTTAAATCAGCACCAACTGGTCCTATAAACCCTTTTACTAATCCTAAATCTTCAAGTTCTGAATCAGTTAACAACACAACATCTATAGTATCAATTATATTTTTTAACTTAACTTCATTAACTTCAAAATCTCCTCTTATAAGAACCATATATACAGCATCTGTTACAACGTCTTTATACATCATAGCTTTTACAGTTTGCTCTACAGGTACATTTAAGTATTCCACAACATCAACAATTTTTGATACATTTGGTGTATCTACCAATTTAATCTCTAATGTTTCAGCTTTTGGTAACTCAACTATTGTACTTGTTGCTGTTTCAACATTCGCTGCATAATCACATGATGTACAATAAATGATTTCGTCTTCTCCAGATTCTGCTAATACATGAAACTCTTGTGATCCGCTTCCACCAATTGCTCCTGAATCTGCTTCAACTGCTCTAAACTTAAGTCCACATCTTTCAAATACTCTTGTGTAAGCAGCCTTCATGTTTTCAAACTCTTCATCTAAAGATTCTTTATTAGCATGGAATGAGTATGCATCTTTCATCATAAACTCTCTTCCTCTCATAAGTCCAAATCTAGGTCTTCTCTCATCTCTAAATTTAGTCTGAATTTGATATAAATTTAATGGTAAAGCTTTATAAGATGATATATCATTTCTAATAATATCTGTTATTACTTCTTCATGAGTCGGTCCTAATGCAAATTCTCTTGAATGTCTATCTTGAATTCTCATCATTTCAGCACCCATTACATCCCATCTTCCACTTTCTTTCCAAAGTTCTGCTGGTTGTAATACTGGCATAAATATCTCTTGAGCTCCTGCTCTATCCATCTCTTCTCTTACAATGTTTTCAACTTTTTTTAAAGCTTTTAAACCTAAAGGAAGGTATGTATAAACTCCACTTGCTAATCTTTTGATCATTCCTGATCTAAGTAATAGTTTATGACTTATTACTTCTGCCTCTTTAGGAGTTTCCTTAAGAGTTTTTACATAATATTTACTTAATCTCATCTTATCCTCCACTTTTTTAATTAATTTTACCTCATATTCTATCACAACCTCTTTTAAGAGGTCAAACTTTTGTTAAACTTTTCATTAATATCCCATTGTAGAACTGCGTTATTTATTTTACCTTTATTTTCTTTTAAGTACTCCATACAAATATCTTTAACTAGTTTTATTGTTTTTACGTCATGAACTATATCTATAAATTTCAAATCACTTAATCCACTTTGCTTTACTCCAAAAATTTCTCCAGCTTTCCTCAACCTTAAATCTTCCTCTGCTATTTTAAACCCATCTTCAGTACTTTCTAAAACCTTAAGTCTTGCTGCTGAATTATCATTCTCTGTATTTGAAAGTAAGAAACAATAAGATTGATGTTCTCCTCTTCCAACTCTTCCTCTAAGTTGATGTAGTGTTGCAAGTCCAAAACGTTCAGAATTTGTTATCACCATTATACTCGAGTTAGGAACGTTTACTCCAACCTCAATAACTAAAGTAGAAACTAATATATCTAATTCATTATTTTTAAAGAGATGCATAACTTCATCTTTTTCTTTATTTTTCATTCTTCCATGCAAAATCCCAACTCTATATCCTGGTAAATTTTTTAGAACTTCATTGTATAACTCCTCTGTAGATTTAACTGAAAGCTTTTCACTTTCATCTATTAAAGAAGCTACAAAGTATGCTTGACGTCCCTCTTTTAATTTTTTATCTATGAAGTGATACATCTTTTCTTCATCCTCTTTTTCACTAATCCATTTAGTTTTTATAGGTTTTCTTCCAGGAGGTAACTCATCTATTACTGCTACATCTAAATCTCCATATATACTCAAAGCTAAAGACCTTGGAATAGGAGTTGCACTCATAACAATAAGATTTGCTAAAACACCTTTATCTCTAAGTCTTTTTCTTTGCAAAACTCCAAATCTATGTTGCTCATCTATAACTATTAATCCTAATTTTTGAAACTCAACACTATCCTCTATTATCGCATGAGTTCCTACTATAATGTTTGTTTCTCCTGTTTTTATTCTATCTAATAATTCAATTTTCTTTTTTCCTTTTACACTTCCAGTTAAAAGTTCAACTTTTACTCCTAATAATTCTAAAGTTTCATAAATAGATAGATAATGCTGAGTTGCTAAAATTTCTGTTGGAGCCATCAAAACCCCTTGATAACCATTTTCTACCATATATAAAAGAAGTAGTACTGCAACTATTGTTTTTCCACTTCCAACATCACCTTGAATTAAATAATTTATTATTTTTCCGGCATTTATACCTTTATATATCTCTGTTATAACTTTTTTTTGAGCAGTTGTTAATGAAAATGATAATCCTTCTAAAAATTTTGAAACTAACTTTTTATTTCCTTCAACTTCATATAGTCCAGTATTAGTTAAATCTATCTCAAAACGCTTTTGAAGTATTCCCATTTCCAGTATTAAAAGTTCTTCTATTGCAAACCGTCTTTTTGCTTCCTCTAAATTTCTTGGATTTGTTGGATAATGAATCTCTTTTAAAGCACTTTTTCTATTCATAAGTTTATATTTTTTTATTATTTCTTCTGGAATATTTTCTTGAAATATATCCAAATAATTTTTTAGTGCCTCTTTTAAAACTCTTCTTAGACTGTTTTGATTCAACTCTTTTATAGCACTATAAATAGGTAAAATCTCTCCTGTATTTTCTTGTCCTTTATACAGTTTAAACTCTGGATTTACCATTTGAAATGTGTATCCTCTTTTCACATTTCCTATGAAAATATATTCTTCTCCTATTTTTAGGCTATTTCTCAAATAAGGTCTTTGAAACCACACAACTTCCAGAACTCCTGTTCCATCATTTACTGTTGCTTTTATCATTTTCATTCCTGTTCTTGTAGGAGGGGCAGATATATTCATTATATTTCCTTTTAATACAACATATTCATCTCCTCGTAATTCGCCTATTTTTTTTATATTGGTTCTATCATCATAAGCTCTCGGAAAATAATATATTAAGTCATAGAGTGTTTCTATATTTAATTTTTTTAACTTCGAATATGTCGCACTTGAAACTCCCTTTATATTAAAAAGTTCTATCTCTTTATAAATATCTATATATATCTTAATCACCACCTTTTTTCTAATTATAACATACTTATATAACCTTTTGTACAATTTATAATGCGTTTTGTATTTTTGTAACAAACCCTCTTAAAATAAGGAGTTGTGAAAAAAATATCTTCATTTTTTATGTAATTTTTGTTTGACATTTTTTAGGTTTTAATATATCATTATTATATAATATGAATCGGCAAAGTAGGGGAAATCCTATGACGCAAAACTATAGGGTCTTTAAAATGACAGCCAGTTGCAGTTACATTTTGGTTAAACCAAAATATAAGTGCAACTGGCTTTTGTATTTTATAAACTTTATGAAATTACGGGAGGGAACAAATTATGAAAAAATTATTAATACTTTTATCTTTAACTACAGCTATGACAGCTTTTGGAACAACACTTCAAGGGAGTGAAGACTCTGCTACTATGAATATCAATGCAACTGTTATTAAACCACTTACTGTTACTGTTGTTGATCACATGAATTTCGGAACTGTTATTCAAGGAAATGAGGCTACTGCTACAGGTAAATACTCAATTGAAGGACATCCAGGTGAAACAGTTTTCATCACAACCACTCTGCCTACAACGTTAACCAATAATATTACTAAATCTGGATTAGGTATTACTTTTGATACAAATATTTCTTTAAATGTTAATAAACTTGATGCAAATGGAAAATTACCTTTTGATATAACTGGTACAATTACTCCAACTACTTCTACACCTACAGGTACTTATGAAGGTCAAATTGTAGCTAGAGTTCAATATCAATAATTTTAAACATTTAGCAACTGGGAAATCCCAGTTGTTTTTATATGGAGGGGTTTATGTCATTAATATTAACTTTATTTTTATTAACTTTTAGCAATATATTTTCTTCTAATACTTCAGAAGAAAATATGAATATCAACGCCACTATTATAAAGCCTTTAAAAGTTATCCACAATGGTGATATTAATTACGGTAAAGTTATTCAAGGTTCTACTCATTCAACTAGTGGACATACTTTTACAATATACGGAGAACCTGGACAAAAGGTTAAAATTACTCTTGATAGTAAAAATATAAATGGTAATAAAAATTCCATTGTTCTTACTCACGAAAAAAATAGTTTAAATATTTTAAATGTTTTTTTAAAAAATGAAACAAAAGATAATCCTCAAACTAAATTAAATGAAAAAGGTGAATATAAGTATTCTTTTGACACTGAACTTACAGTTCCTAAAAATGCACAAATTGGAAACTATTCTGGAACTTTAACTATGGAAGTTAAATTTAATTAATATTCAGTTATAAAAAATAAAAACTGAGGAAATTACTCCTCAGTTTTTTTATGCTACAGATACCTCTACTTTTTCATTTTTCTTAGGTAATATCAGGTTCATCACAACTGCTAAAGTTCCAGCTACAACAAACCCTGAATCTGTAAATATATATCTTATGCTTTCAGGGAATGCTTCAATCACTCCTGGAACTAATCCTATTCCATACCCTAATCCTAATGAAACTGCCAGTATAACTGCATTTCTTCCCTCTAATGGTTCTTGATTTATAAGATTTATTCCACTAATTGAAATCATTGAAAAAATCATCACTAAACTTCCACCTATAACACTTTGTGGAACCAACGTGAAAGCTGCTGCAACTTTTGGTATAAATGCACTCACTACTAAAAACAGTGCTCCTATTCCTACAACAAATCGACTCATTACTCCTGTCATTGCAATTATTCCCGTATTTTGACTAAATGATGTTGTTGGTAGTACTGAAAATATTGTTGCAAAAGCACTTCCTATTCCATCACATATAATTCCACCCTTTAATTCACTATCTTTCAGTTCTCTCTTAGCACCACCCATTGTAATTCCTGACATATCTCCCATTGTCTCTATAGCAGATACTACAAACATCATTACCATAGGAATAATTGCTTCTATGTGAAATGAATATCCAAAAGAAAATGGTCTTGGTATACTAACTACATCTGCTTGTAAAAGTGGTGTTATATCTATTTTTCCCATTAAAAAAGCTATTATTGTACCCACTATTGTTCCTATAAAAATTGCTCCTGAACTTGTTACACCCTTTGTAAACTCTTTAAAAAATATTACTACTGCTAAAACTATTGTTCCCAAAATTAGATTCTCTTTCGATGCAAAATCAGGTGCTCCGTATCCTCCAGCAAAACTATTTATTCCAACTGGCAAAAGATATAATCCTATAGCTAATATTACCGTTCCTGTAACTATTGGTGGAAAAAATTTTCTTATTCTTTTCATATGAAATCCTAGAAAAGCTTCAAAAATTCCCCCTATTAATGCTGCTCCCAAAACTCCTTCATATCCAAATTTACTAGCCACTGATATGGCTACTGGTGCAAAAGAAAAATTTGTTCCTACAACTACAGGTAGTTTAGCTCCCATAGGTCCTAATGTATAAACTTGTACTAAAGTATTTAATCCAGCCACAAGTATTGTTGCTTGTATTAAATTAATTTTTATATCTTGATTAAAACCAAGTATCCCAGCAACTATTATTATAGGAGTTATATTTCCCATAAACATTGCCATAATATGTTGTAATCCTAATGGAATTGCTGTATTTAAATCTGGCACTCCATTTAAGTCATAAGGTGATTTGTTTCTCTGCATATTTAAAATTTCCTCCATATTTTAAATAAAAAAGCATAGACTCATGGATAGAATCTATGCTTAAATGCAGTTAGTTCTACCCATAGTGTCTTCATTTACGGTAAAGACGTAGAAACTATTGGACCATATTTCCAAAAATATATGAGTATGTTTTTTATTGTTTTGTATTTTTTACAGTTGCTCTAATAACTCATCTGATATATCAAAGTTTGAATAAACGTCATTTACATCATCTAAATCATCTAATCCTTCATATAATGCCATTACTTTTTTAGCAGTCTCTAAATCAGTAATTTGTACTTTATTATCTGGAATCATTGCAACTTCTGCTTCAGTTACATTATAACCAGCTTTTTTTAATTCTTCTGCTACTGTATTGCAATCTGCTGAATCTGTTAAAACAGTAAACTCTCCATCTTCCTCTTTAACATCCTCTGCGCCAGCTTCTAAAGCTGCCATCATTAGCTCATCAGTGTCTACACCTTCAGCTGAAACTATAATTTCTCCTTTTCTTTGGAACATCCAAGATACAGCACCATCTGTTCCTAAATTTCCATTTCTTCTAGAAAAAGTCGCTCTAACTTCTGAAGCTGATCTATTTTTATTATCTGTTACCACTTCAACTATAAAAGCTGTTCCTTCTGGACCATATCCTTCATATCTAATCTCCATGTAATCTACACCATCAAGTTCACCAGTACCTTTTTTTATAGCTCTCTCTAGGTTATCTTTTGGCATATTAGCAGCTTTTGCTTTATCTATTGCAAGTCTTAATCTAGGATTAAAGTTTGGATCTCCTCCAGCTTCCTTCGCTGCGATTGTTAACTCTTTTCCTAATTTTGTGAATAGCTTTCCTCTTTTAGCGTCTTGAGCACCTTTTCTATGCTTTATATTAGACCATTTACTATGTCCTGCCACAAAAACTCCTCCTCATTTTTAAATATCTTCTTAAATTTTATCATAACCACTATTTTTTTTCAATATATTTGGGTACAAGCTCCATTTTTTCCTTTACTTTTTCTAAAATAATATCTGGAGTAATTAATCTATACTTTTCTTCATACGATAAATTATCATATGTTTTATCTAAAAGTACATCTCTTGGTTCTATTCCCTCATGTCTTTTATTATCTCTTGAAAGCCAGTCTCTTTTACTTGAACCAGGACTAAATATTGAAAAACTTGGAATATCTATAGCTTGAGCTAAATGTCTAGGTCCACCTTCATTTCCCACAAATATATCACAATTAGAAAGTAGTGCTCCTAACTCTCTTATACTTTTTGTATTTATATCTGATACTATTCTTTTATCCCAATTTAAATCTTCATGGAACTTTTTAGCAAACTCCTTCTCATTTGGTGAGTAATATAAAATAATTTGACAATCGAATTCATCTAATATTTTTTTAGCTAACTCTTTCATTAAATCTATAGGATAAACCTTACTCTCTCTTCTCGAATTTATAGCTAAAGGAATTATTATTTTATTAAAATTCACCCCTGCTTCTTCCATTCTTTTTCTTAAATCATTTTTTTCTTCAGGTAAAAATGTTAAAGAGTAGTTTTTATTTAACTTTACATCTATCCCATCATCTGAAAGTGGCTTTAACATCTTTAAGAATTTCTCAGCTTTATCAAATTCACTTGAAGGTTCTGGTATGCTATGTGTATACGTATAACCTCTTTTTGGCTTCCATCTACCTATCTTATACTTTGCTTTTCTCGATAATAACGTAAATACTTCACTTTTAGGTGTGGACATTATATCAATAACTATATCATAATCAGCTCTTGTCACATTCCAAACTTTTTTTAAATATTTAAAAGGATTTTTTTGCTCATTCTTTGATATAGATATAACTTTATTTAAATATTCCTGGTGTTCAAATAATGGAGCCACATGATTATATAATACATAATCAATTTCTGCCTCTGGATACGTTTCTTTTAAACTTTTACATATTACAGAAGACAATATTGCATCACCAATCTGTTTAAACCTTACTACTAAAATTTTCATATTAAATCCCCTCTATAGTATTTTTTATAGTCTTTAAATCTCCCCAAAATTCTACTGCTACTTTAGATCTTTTTCCACCATCATCTCTTGATTTTTTAGCAAAATTAGCATCATATGTTGCTAATAATTTTATGTTCCCTCTCCAATCCAAAATTTTCCCTTTTTCTTGAAGAAACTTAAACTCTCTCTCTAATAATAACTCTGCTACATCTTGTCCTAAAGCTACAATAACTTCCGGATTCATTAACGATATCTGCATCATTAGGTATTCTTTTAAATCTCTTTTATCTCGCTCTTCTAACTCTCTATAATTTTTCTCAGATTTTGTTAATGTTGTTATATAATAATCTTCTGGTACTAATCCGACTATATCACAAAGCTTTATCAAAAATTCTCCACTAGACCCTGGTCTTACTTTTAAATTTTCATCTATATATAAATTAGAATCATCTCCTACAAAAAGTACCTTTCCATAGAAATTTCCTGTTCCTAAGACTATTTTTTCATTACTATCTTTTAGTACGTCCGTAGTTCCTATTTCAAACTTCAACTCTTCTAATAGTTTTTCAATCTCCTCCATAATTCCTCCTAAAATTTAATTAACTTACTACACACATCTTGATGAGCAATTTCTACTGAAATTTCAATATTGTGTCTTAATAATTCGTCTAAAACTGCATCAATAGCCAATTTTGGATCATTACTGTCTTTACTCATATGAGCTAAATAAACTTTTTTTAATTTTTCATGATATGCTTCTCTAATAAATCTAGCACAATCATTATTTGATAGATGCCCATTTCTACTTTTTACACGTGCTTTTAAATCCCATGGGTATGAGCAATCCATTAACTTATGATAATCATAATTACACTCTATCACCATAACATCTACTTCTCTAAAAGCTTCTCTAACAGTGTTATCAATATATCCTAAATCTGTAGCAATCGCAACTTTGCTTCCTGAACTCTCCTCTATTCTAAATCCTATTGTTCTTTCAGCGTCATGCATTACATCAAAAGGATAAACCATACTATCTCCAACCCAAAAAGCTTCTTCTATAAATCTTAAATTTTCATCCTTGATTTTTCCAATCTTTAACATTCCAGCTTCATAGCTTTCCTTTGTAATATAGATAGGAATATCATATTTTCTTGATAGTATTCCAGCTCCTTGAATATGATCACCATGTTCATGAGTTATTAAAATCCCATCTATATTACAAATCTCTATATCTATTTTCTTTAACTGTTCCTCTATTTTTTTTCCACTAAATCCAGCATCGATTAATAAGTTTATATTATCAGTTTCTACAAAAAGAGCATTCCCTTTACTTCCACTTCCTAGTACTGCTAATTTCATGACACTTCCTTTCTAAATACATATCTCAAGTATATATTATATCATAAAAAAACCTCTTAGCAAATACTGCTAAGAGGTTGGATAATACGTTAATTAAATTTCTTCAAAATGGTCTTTTCCCACATAACATAATGGGCAAACCCAATCTTCTGGTACATCTTCCCATTTTGTTCCTGGAGCTACTCCATTTTCTTGATCACCTATTGATTCATCATAAACATAATCGCAAATTACACACCTCATATGCTTTCCCATTTTATACCCCCTTATTAATTAATTACTCCATAACCCGTGAATGTTACAATACTCTCTTGCGCATACTGATTTCCCTTTTGGAACTTTGAAGTATGCCTCAGGTGCTTCTCCTGGTTTTAAGTATTTTCTATATAAGAAGTCATCTACACAAATTTCTATCATTTGAATATAATGCTCCTCTGTCATTGGATGAGCCATCTCTTTACCAACTTTTACTAAATATCCATCCTCTTTTTCCTCTACAAACGGAACATGTTTTTCTGTTGATGCATCTTGAGTCTTTTCTTTTACTAACTCTAACCCTTCTACAGAAACACCATCTTTATCTGCTACAATTACCTCTAATAATACTGGGTTTTCTTTCACTTTAAAAATTTCATAAACTTTCATGATAACCTCCTTTAATTATTAAACATATTTTTTATATTTTGACAATTAATTATTCTGACATTTAGGACAAGTTCCTTTAAAATAAACATGATACTCATCAATTTTAAAATCTTTCATATTTCCTACAATAAGCTGATCTATCACTACTGGAATATCAAAGACTTTTTTACAATTTACACATTTAAAATGACCGTGCACATGTGTGTCTACATCATATCTAGTTTCATTTTCTTCTATTGTTATTACTTTAGCAATTCCCTTTTCTATAAAAAGATTTAATGTATTATAAACTGTAGTTTTAGAAAGAGTAGGAATTTCAGGACATAAAGCCTTATAAATCTCATCAACTGTTGGATGAGTTTTATTCTCTAACAAATATTCAAATACTTTCATTCTTTGATATGAGGGTTTTATATCATGTATCTTTAAATGTTCACCTATATTTTCAATATACATGCTTCCTCCTTTTGAAACAATTACAATTTTGTAATTATTCTTTTTTATTTTAATATACACCTTTTTAGTATTTTTGTCAAGTAATCACAATAATTTTTTAATCATTAAATATCTATCAATTCCTGTTCCATACTCATCTTTTTGTAGTTCCTCTATTAAATAACCGGCTTTTTCATACATATTTATAGCTTGAATGTTTTCAGGATCAACTGTTAAGTATATCTTTTCTATTTCTAGCATTTTTAATTTATTATGACACTCTTCTAACAGTATTTTTCCATATCCTTTTCCTCTTTCCTTTAAAGAAGTTGAAAATCCATATAAAAAAACCTCTTTTTTTCCTAGCACTCCTTGAAATTGAGCAACTGACAACAACTCATTATTTTCATCTAATAATACATAAAGTTTCCCATACCTAATAAAGCTCATAATCATCCACATGTCAGCTCCACCCATTACACCAAAACTTTCTACTTCATTATTAAATATTTTTTTTATCAATCCTCTATTTTCTGCACCAACTTCTATTACTTTCATTACTCCTCCTAATACCCTATATCGAACAAGTGAAGTCCAAAAGGTTCTGCTACTATTTTTGCATACTGAATATTTGGATTTTTTAACATTTCTATTAAATAATTCTCTGGTTTCTTTCCAAAGTAAATTGATAAAACTGTACCTACAATTATTCTAATCTGTGATTTTAAAAATGCATTACCTTTAACATATAATTTAATTGTCTTTTTATCTACTCTTTCAAATTTTGCTTCATAAATCTCTCTAATCGTAGTATTACTTCCACAATCTGAAAGTCTAAAATTTGAAAAATCATGTTGACCTACCAAAGGAGAAACTATCTTATTTAATCTCTCCAAATCTAATTCTTCATCTACAAAAGTAACATATCTAGACTGAAAGGGATTTCTATCCTCTCCAATATAATACTCATACGATCTATATATCGCTGAAAATCTAGAATGAAAATCTAAATTCATTTCCTGAACATCCAATATAAATATATCATTAGGAATTAACCCATTTATAATTCTTTTTATTTTTTCTAAAGGAATACTCGAAGTAGTATAAAAATTTGAAACTTGTTTTTTAGCATGAACACCTCTATCTGTTCTTCCTGCAGAAACTAAATCTATTTTATTTTTAAATACTGTTCCTAAAACTTTTTCTAACTCCCCTTGAACAGTTCTAAAACCAGGTTGTCTTTGAAAGCCAAAAAATTCGCTTCCATCATAACTATATGTCAATTTTATATTTCTTTCCACTTTTTTCTCCTTTTTCTTTTTTCTATATATAAAAAAAAGTCTTGAATATTCAAGACTTTGTATTATCCTATATGGTGCGAGAGGAGGGACTTGAACCCTCACGTCGAAACGCCAGATCCTAAGTCTGGTGCGTCTGCCAATTCCGCCACCCTCGCAAAAAGATGGTGCGTCATACTGGGCTCGAACCAGTGACAACACGATTAAAAGTCGTGTGCTCTACCATCTGAGCTAATGACGCATCTTTGTATGGAGCGGGAGACGAGGGTCGAACTCGCGACATTCAGCTTGGAAGGCTGACGCTCTACCAACTGAGCTACTCCCGCATTTTTATAAATTTTATGGGGTGACCGACGGGATTCGAACCCGCGACAACCAGATCCACAAACTGGCGCTC
>NZ_CAMQXC010000015.1 GCF_947038635.1 uncultured Cetobacterium sp.
AACTCTGTTAGCTGAAGAATAATTTCCAGACTCAATAGCAGAGTATAGAGCTAATGGTAAAGTTTGTGTTCTTCCAGGAATATTTCCAGCAATTAAAATAGTTGCTCCAAATTCTCCAAAAGCTCGTCCAATTCCTAGGATAACTCCAGAAAAAACTTTTCGATAACTTAAAGGAAGATAAACGTACTTAATCATATTTAATTTAGAAACTCCAAGACATTGAGCTGTTTCTATATAAGCCTTGTCAATAGTATCAAAACCGACTTTAACTCCTTGATATATAATAGGTAAGGAAACTATAGTTGCTGCAATAGTAGCTCCTTCAAAAGAAAATATAAATCTAAAGTTAAAAAAATCATAAAAAATTTTTCCAATGAAGCTATTTTTTCCTAAAAAAATAATTAACATATATCCAATAACAGAAGGTGGTAAAAAAATAGGTAAAGTAACTACAAACTCTATTATTTTTTTTAGAGTATTTTTATTATTAAAAGAAAAATAAAGTATAATACTAAAAAGTAAATTAAATGTTAGAGATAAAAAAACAATACTCAAAGACAGTTTAAGAGGTGTAATCATTCCCAATTTTTTCCTTTTAAAAATTCTAAAAAGTTCTCTGCATCCTCTTTATTTTTAGTTGTTT
This sequence comes from uncultured Cetobacterium sp., assembly GCF_947038635.1. Classification (GTDB taxonomy): domain Bacteria; phylum Fusobacteriota; class Fusobacteriia; order Fusobacteriales; family Fusobacteriaceae; genus Cetobacterium_A. Next base: position 644 of record NZ_CAMQXC010000015.1, read on the forward strand.
TTGAGACACCAATTGAATATTCAATTGGTTTATGAAGATTTTTTGGAAAAACTTCAACAATTTTTGAATTTTTTAATAATTTTGTATCTGTTAGGTAGATAATTCCAAAATCAGCTTCTCCTAATTCAACGTAGGAAAGTACACTTCGAACATCTTTTCCGTATACTAAAGAATAACTTTCTAAAGGTAGGTGATTTAAAACTTCAGTTGCATATTGTCCGGCAGGAACATACTGAGGATCACCAATAGCTAATGTGCCACTGTTAGAAGATGTAGTGTTATTTTTTATTAAAACAAGAGAATTTTCCAAAATAACTTCTTCATTGAATATGTAGTTATTATCTTTTAAATCAATCATATAATCTCTATTAGCAAGAAAAATAATATCAACATCTCCACCTTGTTCAAGTTGTCTTTTTAGAGTTCCAGATCCACCTAAATTCAAAGTTATATTTAAGTTTGGATCTATCTTTTTATATTCTTGAATATTTTTTTCTAAATACTCTTTTAAAGATGCGGCTCCACTAATTAAAATCTCTTTTGAAAAAATAGATTGAACTAAGATAACAAATAGAAAAATAATTTTGCTCATTAAAAATACCCCCCTAAGATTTATTTTTATTATTTATTCATTTGATAAAGTGTGTAAAGACCTCTGATGCTTAATTCAGGACAATATTCATCAATCTCTTGAATCTCTGCAAAAAGGATTTTACCTAAACCTCCTGTAGCTATAACATATGGATCAGGAACAATTTTTTTGATTTCATGTATAATGTTTTTTAATTGTCCAGCATATCCATAGAAAATTCCAGCTTGAATTTGTTCTGCTGTATTTCTTCCAAGAACACTTTCAGGTGTGCTAAATTTAACTTTAGGAAGTTTAGCAGTATTCCCAAATAAAGCATTAATAGACATCTCTATTCCCGGTAAAATTCCACCACCAATATAAACTCCATCTTTTAAAACTTCATATGTCGTAGCAGTTCCAAGGTCAAATATAACAAGATTTCTGTTTGGATAATCAATTATAGCTTGAGCAATATCAATAATTCGATCAGCTCCAAAACCATTAATTTGAAGATTTTCAGCAAAAGAAAATGGAAGTTTTAAATTTAAATCTATAATCATAGGTTCAATTTTAAAGTATTTTCTTCCTAGGAATTGAAATATACCTATTAAATTTGGAACAACAGATGAAATAACAATTCCGTTTAACTCTTTAATTTCGACTTCATTAAAATCACATATATTTTTTAAGTATGAGAAGTATTCATCCTCAGTTAATTTTTCATTTGAAGACACTCTAAAGCTGAGTAATACTTCTCCTTTTGGATTAAGTAAACCAGTAACAATATGAGTATTTCCAATATCTACAGCTAAAAGCATGTAATCACCGCCTAATAAAAATTTAGATAATCCATATTATAAACTATATTTGAAAAAATGTAAATTTTTCTCGGATAAATTATTTAAATGAATTATAATGTAATAAATAGAGTATGAGGTGTTTGTATGAAGAAATCAGTAGGAATAGTTGTAGAATATAATCCCTTTCATAATGGACATAAATATCATTGTTTAAAGGCTAGAGAGCATGGTGATATTGTTGTTGCAGTTATGAGTGGAGATTATGTCCAAAGAGGAGAACCAGCTTTTATAGATAGATGGACAAGAGCAGAGTTAGCTTTAAAAAATGGAGTTGATATAGTAGTAGAGTTACCAATATTTTATTCAACTCAAAGTGCAGAGATATTTGCTAGAGGAGCAGTAGGGATATTAAATTTAATGAATATAGAAAAAATAGTTTTTGGATCTGAAACAGGAGATGTAAAAAAATTAATTGAAAGAGGAGATTTAGAAGAGCAAGAGGAGTTTAAAATAGAACTAAAAAAGCAATTAAAAGAGGGACATTCTTATCCAACAGCTTATTCAAATACTTTAAAAATATTGGATAAAATAGATGAACTAGATTCTAATGATATTTTAGGTGTTGAATACATTAAAGCTTTAAAGTTTTGGAAAAGTAAAATAGAACCAATTGCTATAAAGAGAGAAAAAAGTGGATATTATTCAGAAGATATAAGAGATGGGATTGCTAGCGCTACTGGTATTAGAAAAAAAATTCAATCTGGAGAAGAAATAAAAGATGTTGTACCTAATACAACATATGAAATATTGAAAGAGAGTTTAGAAAAAAATAGTTTTGCAAAACTACAAGATTTTTACCCACTTATAAGACATAGAATACTTTTAGAAAAAGAAAGACTAGAAAGAATTCAAGATATAGAACAGGGGTATGAAAATAGAATATATGAGGCTGCTTTTTCATGTAAAGAGTTTGAAAGTTTTTTTGAGAAAATAAAAAGTAAAAGATATACTCAAGGAAGAGTTCAAAGAATTTTAATTCATATATTATTAGGAATAGAGAAGAAACAAATAGACAGAGTAAAAGAAAAAATCCCATATATAAGGGTTTTAGGATTTACTAAAGAGGGACAAAATTATTTAAAAAGATTAAAAGATGAGGAGGTTGAAGTTTTAACTTCATTAAAAAATATACAAAAATATTTAGAAAAAGATTCACTAGATTTACTAGAGCAAAATGAGATTGCTAGTAAAATTTATGCTATGGTAAATCCATATGAAGATAGAAAAATACCGATAATTATAAAGTAGAGGTACTATGAAAAAAATAAAATTAACAAAAGATATAAAAGATATTTTAAATATTTTAAATACTTATGGGAAAGGATATATTGTTGGAGGTTATGTAAGAGATTATCTTCTTGGATTAAGTCCTAAAGATTGTGATTTTTGTACAGATATAGATTATCCTAAGTTAAAAGAAATTTTTAAAGATTATTCACCAAAAGAGATAGGTAAAGCTTTTGGAATAATTCAAATAATTTATAAAGGAAAGAGCTATGAGATAGCTAAATTAAGAAAAGATTTAGCATTTACATCTTTTAGAAATGTAGCCGAAGTAGAGTTTATTAGTGATATTTATGAAGATTTAAAGAGAAGAGACTTTACAGTTAACGCAATAGCTTATAATGGAGAGAATTTAGTTTATTCATCAGAAATAGAGATGAGCGATATAAGAAATAGAGTTTTAAGATTTGTTGGCAATGGAAAAAAGAGAATAGAAGAAGATCCTTTAAGAATACTAAGAGGTATAAGAATTGCAGGAGAAAAAGAATTATTAATATTAAAGGAGACAGAAAAAGAGATTAAAGAGTGTAAAAGTGAAATAAAAAGAGTTTCTATTGAGAGAATTCAAGATGAGTTTTTTAAGATGTTAAAAGGAGAAAATTCAAGTAATTCCTTTAGGCTTTTATATGATTTAGGAGTTTTTGAAGAGGTATTTCCCAAAACATATGAAAATATGAACTTAAATGAGGTTCTAGAAGAATTAGATAAAATAGATAGATTATTTTTATTAGAAGAATCTTTAATATTAAAATTAGTTATTATTTTTAGTAAAAATGAAGAGGAGCTAAATATTTTAAAATTGGATAATAAAAATAAAAAATCGATTTTGAATATAATTAGAAACTTAAAAAAAGTAAGAAATGACTGTAGTAAATATGAAATAAAGAAGATTATTATAAATATTGGAATAAAAGATTTTGAAAGTTTATTAAAGATAGAAGGTTTAAGAAATAACATATCTTTAATAAAAGAAAGATTTAATGAAATTATTGTAAATAATGAACCTATTTTTATAAAAGATTTATTGATTTCAGGAAAAGATATATTAGATTTGAAGATAAAAGATGGAAAAAAAATTAAGGAATTATTAGAAAAATCCTTAGATATAGTTTTAAAAAATCCTAAATTAAACCAAAAAAAATATTTACTAAAATTAATAGAGGAGGAAAAAATTTGAAGCGAAGAATACCTTTAGCAACACAGATATTTTATGGAGTAGGAGTAAGTTACGCTATTGTGGATCAAATATTTGCACAGTGGATATTATATTTTTATCTTCCGCCAGAAACTTCAGGACTTAAACCATTTTTAACACCAGTTTTAATATCATTGGCATTAGCTATTTCAAGAGTTGTAGATATGATCTCAGATCCAGTAGTGGGATATTTATCAGATAAATTTAACAGTAGATGGGGAAGAAGAATACCATTTATTGCCGTAGGAGCTATTCCATTGGCTATAACAACAGTAGCCTTTTTCTATCCTCCAATGGTAAGTGAAAAGGGAACATTTATTTATTTAGCACTTATAGGATCTTTATTTTTTACTTTTTATACAATTGTAGGAGCTCCATATAATGCTTTGATACCAGAAATTGGAGAAAATTCAGAGGAGAGATTAAATCTCTCTACGTGGCAATCAGTTTTTAGATTATTATATAGTGCAATTGCAATGATTCTACCTGGAGTTTTAATTAAGTATTTTGGTAAGGGAGATACATTAGTTGGGATTAGAGGTATGGTTATTTCATTAAGTATTTTATGTGTTTTAGGATTATATGTAACTGTTTTTTTAGTTCCAGAAAAAAAATACTCAAGACCTGTTGAACATGTTGGGGATATTAAAGAGATTTTAAAAGAGGTAGTAAAAGATAAAGATTTTAGGAATTATTTGTTAGGATTATTATTTTTCTTTGTAGGATTTAACTCTTTAAGAGCTATGATGAACTATTATGTTGAAGATATAATGGGGTATGGAAAGGAAACGATAACTATAGCATCAGCCTTATTATTTGGAGCATCAGCTTTATTTTTTTATCCAGTAAATAAATTATCTAGAAAATTTGGATATAGAAAAATTATGCTAGGATCTTTAGTTGGATTAATAATATTGACAATAGCTTTATCATTGCTAGGAAAAGTAATACCTGTAAAATATGGCTTCTTAATATTTGCTCTTTTAGGAATACCAATATCAGGGGCAGCATTTATATTTCCTCCAGCAATGATGAGTGATATAAGTGAAAAAATAAGTAAAAGAATAAATAATAGAATTGAAGGAGTTTGCTTTGGAATCCAAGGGTTTTTCTTAAAAATGGCATTTTTAGTATCAATAGTTGTCTTGCCATTAATGCTTGTTTTAAGAGGAAGTGGAGAGGTAACAAAGTTTGGGATATACTCATCAGCAATATTTTCAGCAGTATCTTTTGTAATCTCATATATATTTTATTTTAAATATAATGAATAGGAGGGACGTTGAAAAAAACAGAAATTGGGGCATTAATTATAATTTTTGCCTCAATTTTCTTTTTTAGGTTGTATTGGACAACTTTTAAAGAGAGGATTGAGGTAGGAGATATTATTGAATTAACTGGTAGAGTTGATGCAGGAAGAGGAAAAATTGAAAGTATAAATGGAAAATATCCAGCAAAAAACATGTATTTTACAGTAAATAAAATTGAAGATGGAGAAAAAATTATTTTAGGAGAAGTGCAGAAAATAAATTATTCTAAATGGGGAGTTCAGTACAAAATAGAGGTAGAGGAAGTAAAAAATAAAGAGAATATATTAAAAAGTTTTTTTATAAAAAAAATAAAAAAAATAAGTGAAGATTATTCTTTTAATTTAGAGCATTTTTTAAGAGCAACAGTCTTAGGAGAGGGGCATTTATTAGATGAAGAGATAAAAGAAAAGTTTAGATATACAGGAACAGTCCATCTATTAGTAATATCAGGATTACATATAGGAGTTATTATTGCTGGAATATCAATTTTTTTATTAAAGTTAAATATTCAAAAAAGAAAAAGGTATATCATAGCTTTTTTTATTTTAACATTGTATGTTATTTCTATTGGAAAATCTCCGTCAATATTTAGAGCTTATATAATGGGATCAATTTACTTATTAGGAAATATATTGTATGAAAAAGTAAATAGTAAAAAAAGTTTTGTACTAGCTTTTTGTTGTTCGCTTTTAATTTTTCCAACATGGATTTACTCTATATCTTTTTGGATGTCATATGTAGCAGTATTTTCTATAATTTTTATTTATGAAAAAATACCTAAAATAAAAAGATATAAAAATAAATATCTAAATAAAATATTAAATACATTATTAATGACTTTAACAATTCAACTTTGTATGACACCAATTTTTTTCATATATTTTAATACTATTCCGTTATTTTCAATTTTTAGTAACTTAATTATAATCCCAATAGCTTCAACTTTTATAATGATAAGTTTTATAACAATATTTTTATCAAATTTTTATTTGGAATTTTTGACGTCTTCATTGGTTAACTATATTTATATACTTTTGATAAAGAGTGTTGAATTAATGAGTGAAATTCCTTATTTGACTTTAGAATTATAGTTATGTTAAGCTATTTATGCGAGGTGATAAAAATGATTGTTTTAAAGGTTATAATTTTACTATTTTCTTTGGTGTTACATGAATTAGCTCATGGATATATGGCATTGTTTTGTGGAGATAAAACAGCAAAATACTCAGGAAGACTATCATTGAACCCACTAAAACATTTAGATCCAATAGGAGCACTAATACCAATTTTTATGTTATTAAGTGGTTCAAATTTTATAATAGGATGGGCTAAGCCAGTACCAGTAAATTATTTTGCTTTTAGAAATGGTAGAGTAGGAGAGTTCTTAGTCTCAATAGCAGGGGTTCTAACAAATTATTTGTTGATGATACTTGGAGCTATTTTAATAAGATATGGAGTTATACCTTTTAATGATATATCAATTTATTTTATAATAATAAATATGGCTTTGGGAACATTTAATCTTTTACCAATTCCACCATTAGATGGATCAAGAGTTATAGCATCATTTTTAAATGATGAAAATAGAATAAAGATATTTACTTTAGATACATACGGAATTTTATTTATAATAGCATTAAGTTATTTTGGAGCGTTAAATAAAATAATGTCTCCTATATATAATATTTTAGTGAGATTTATAGATTTGATAATTAGGAGTTAAATAGATGAAAAGTATAAAAAAAGCTGTGAGAATAGAGTTTGAAGAAAGAAAATCAAAGTTTATAGGTTATGCTAAACCGATCTCAACAAAAGAAGAAGCTGAAGATTTTATAAGCATGATTAGGGAGATGCATCCAGATGCTACTCACAACTGTACTGTTTATAGAGTTATTGATAATGGACAGGAGTACTTTAAAGCAGATGATGATGGAGAACCTAGTGGAACTGCAGGAAAGCCTATGGGTGAGATATTAACTTATATGGAAGTGAATAATGTAGTAGTAGTTGCTACACGATATTTTGGTGGAATAAAATTAGGAGCAGGTGGGTTAGTAAGAAATTATGCCAAAACTGCAAAATTGGCAATTTTAGAAGGAGAAGTTATTGAATTTATAGAAAGGTTTGAATGCTTGTTAGATTTTTCTTATGAAAAGATAAATGAAGTAGAAGCACTACTTATAAATGGAAACGAAGAGTTAGTAAATAAAGATTTTAATGAACGAGTAACGTATAGAGTGAAGGTTTCTAACGAAACATTAGAGAAGTTAAAAGAGATAAAAGATATACTAGTAATTATGTAAAAACAGGTAGATTAATCTACCTGTTTACTTTTATTTTATAATCTTTTTTTTTGAATAAAAATAACAATAATATAGTTAAAGTAATATAAGCAAACTCAACGACAATTATATAATATGGCCATTCTCCAAAATAGTTAAGAGGAGAGGAAAAAGTCGGCTTTCTATTAATGTAAAGATAGTTTGTTCCAAGAACAGTATTGATGAAATAAACACCAGCTGCAATAATATTTAAACCTAAAAATGAACCTGTCCAAGATTCTAAAGATGGTCTCAACTTAAATACTTTATATTCAACTATTGCAACGAAGATTATATAAAAATGTGTTGAAAAAAAGCTTATATTGAAAAAATGAGGGAATGTTTCTCTTACCTCAGGTGTTAATAGAGCAAAGACAGCTCCAATGGACCAAAAGAATGTTGCATATAAAAATGGTGTAAACCTAAATATAGATCCAAAGACCGCAAATATAAGAGTTATATTGCAAAGGTGTAGTGGAAGTAGCTGATACCAAGCCTCACCAATTAATTTATATCTAATAAAAAGCTCACCACATTTAATTAATAAAATAACAAAAGATATAATCCGCATAATTTTTTTAGGCTGTGGATTATATGCAACTCCAAAATAAAGAAACAGAAAAACCAAAGAATATCCCAAAAGATAAAAAAGATGTAATTTATCAAATAGTTCGAACTCCATGTACTCCTCCTAATTTATTTATGAAAACCTAAATCTGCAGGATTAATATCCCCAGAAACATGCTGAATAGTTCCACCTATACTTTCAAACTGAGCTCTTTTTTCAGCGGTTTTCGTAATAAGATTTATAGTTTTTTCATTTAGTGACGATTTATTATAATGCCCTTTAGACCAATAATCAATAATTAATTTACTATCTCCAAAAATTTTAAAATTTCTTTCTCTCAAAGCAATATCAATAGCTAGAAAAACACCGATTAATTCACCGTAGTTATTCGTACTACCTTGAGGAGCAAGATAATTTCCAAATTCATTTATCATTTTTTCAGGAAGAATATTATCGAGTAAAGAGATTCCTAAACGATTGGTAACTCTAACCTCAACTCCAATACCTCTTCCAGTTCCAGCATCAAAATAGATACCATCTTCTAATTTATTTTTAGCTTCCTGGATTTTTAATTTCTTATCCTCGTATAGACCACCATTTTTTAACCACTCTTTAGCTTCAAGCTCTGTTTTAAATGATTTATAACGAGCATTTTTTCCCTTAGTAGCATTTTGACATTCAGCCCAAGAGGTAACAATTTTTGAATAATTTTCTTTATCTATAATAAAAGCATAATATTTTATAGCCATAATTCTCCTTATGAATTTTTATACTATTTTATCATAAAATTAAAAAAAATAAAAAGGAAAGAGAAAAAATACTAAAAAAACTTCAGATCATTAGCAAAAAAATGTTGCAAAAGTTAAAAAATTATGATAAAATCTTTACGATAAATAGAAAGATTTTAGGAAGGTGAAATTAATGAGAAAAGGAATTCATCCAGAGTACAAAGTAATAACTGTTGATTGTACATGTGGAAACAAATTTGAAACAAGATCAACTTTAGCAAAGGGAGACGAGCTTAAAATAGCTGTTTGTTCAAACTGTCACCCATTCTACACTGGAAAAGCTAAGTTTATAGATGCAGCTGGAAGAGTAGAGCAGTTCAACAAGAGATTTGGATTAAAGAAATAAGAAAACGGGACTATGTCCTGTTTTTTTTTAAAGAAATATAACTAGGGAGGTTAAAATGGCTGTAATAGAAATAAATCATCCGCTAATACAACATAAATTAACATTATTAAGAAATAAGAATACGGATACAAAATCATTCAGAGAAAATTTAAATGAAATATCAAAGCTGATGACTTATGAAGTAACAAAAAATTTAGTTTTAGATGAAATTGAGGTTGAAACTCCTCTAATGAAAACAACTGGGTATACATTAGGAACAAACATCGCAGTTGTGCCTATTTTAAGAGCTGGATTAGGAATGGTAGATGGAATTGTATCATTAATCCCAACAGCAAAAATAGGGCATATAGGAGTTTATAGAGATGAAGAAACTCTACAACCTGTATATTACTACTGCAAACTTCCTGTAGATGTTCAAAATAAGCAAGTTATATTAGTTGATCCAATGTTAGCAACTGGAGGATCAGCAATTTATGCAATAGATTATTTAAAAAATGCTGGAGTAAAAAACATAGTATTTATGTGTTTAGTAGCGGCTCCAGAAGGTATTGCAAAAGTTTTACAAACACATCCAGATGTAGCAATCTATACAGCTAAAATAGATCAAGGATTAGATTCAAATGGATATATATATCCTGGACTAGGAGATTGTGGAGATAGAATATTTGGAACAAAATAGATAAAAAATAGCTGAAATTATTTCAGCTATTTTTTATTAAATTATTTTCAAGAAAAGTAAGCAAATTTTCTAGCTGATTTAAACTATTATCATTTAAAATTAATTTAAATTCATTATTTAAGTTTTCAATAAATTCGTTAACACACTCTTCTATTTTTTCTCCTTTTTTTGTTAAAGATACAGAAAAACTTCTGGCGTCAATTAACGAGGGTATTTTTGTTATATATCCTAATTTTTCTAATTTTGTTAAAGTTTTGCTAATAGCTGGTTTTTCGATAATTCCCATTTCAATAAGTTGTTTTGGCGTAGTTTCACCTAACTCTTTAATTTTAAAAAGTATTATACCTTGAGAAGCTTCTAAATTAAAATTTTTTAACTTTTCATTAAGGATTTTTCTTTGAAGTTTACTTATTCTTGAAACTAAAATGGGTATTTTTATTCTATTCATTTGTACCTCCCTCTATAAATAAAAGAAATCTAGTCAAAAACATTGAAAAAATAAGAAAAATAGTAATCTGTAAAGCTCTAGTAGAAGCTTTTGTTATAATATCACCATAAGGTGTAAGATATAGACATATTGGAAGTATAATGGCTCGAATCATTCCTAGAAAAAAATTTTTTTGAAGTTGAGATTTTCCATAATAGCCCATGAAAACCATAGGATATATAAAAATCATTAGTGCAAATGCAAAAATAATGGGATTGTTCCCAATTCCATTTATAAAAAATGAAAAGATTATAGCAAAAAAGCATCCTAGGCTATGTATAAAAATATTTAAAAAAGATAGTTTGTGAATTTTCTCTAAATTTAAATTTGTATATATTCCAGCTAAAGTAGCATAGGCAAAAAAAGTATCTCTAATATCGAAAAACATATATCCTAACCATAAACTAAAAACAATAATGGTTATTATTAAAATATGTATAATATTTTTATGAATATCTTCGCGATTAGATTTTTTCATTTCTAGATTAGTTTTTCCAGTTGGAAAAATTAATAATAATCCCCAACCAATTAACCCACCTAAAATTGTTACTAAAACAATATCAGTAACCATATTCTCAACTATTTTATCATTATATGTTGCGTATATGCTAGTAAAAGAATATCCTAAAATACTACTTCGAATACCATTAGGATGTTTATATGAGAAAAAAAAGCAACTAAAAAAAATTATAAAAGTAATACTAGCAAAAGCTAAAAGGTTTTCTCTAAAAATTTCTGTAAATAATAAGCCTACACCTGCAAAAAATGGAATCCACCAGTAGTTATAAAAGAAAAGTTTTATAGAAAAGGTTTTCATTGTGGTGACTACTCCAAAAGCTATTATTGGAATTTGAAAATTAAAAGAAAGATCAGTATACTTACTTAATAAAATTCCAATAGTAATTGCTAAAAGACTTCTCAAAATATCAGGTATAAAATTAGAATTTTGATTATGAGTATTAGTAGACATAATTAAACACCATTATTATATTAATCCAAATTTTAGCTAAGAAATTATAAAATATATTATTGGTATCTGATAAAAGTATAACGGAAGCCATAGAACCACTAGATAAATGTTTTATTAATTTTGAATTTTCTACAATAATAGAAACTCGTATTTTTCCATTGTCTCTAATCCAACGATTATCATTAGGAATACTAACTAAAGTACTAGAAGTACTATATCCTTGAGCTAAAATTGGACTTATATTTTCAACAGTACCATTAAAAATAACTCCTGGAATTCCATCGAATAGAATTAAAGCTTTTCTACTAGATGTGATTGATTTTATATTTTTTTCTTTTAAATCAACATTGACTTTTAAAATATTGTCATTTTTTATATAAAATAAAGGTGTATTTTCTTTAATAGATGTATTTTGATAAAAATTATCCATAACTACTTCACCATTAATAGGAGAAAGAATAGTTGTATCTTTAAGATTAATACTAGCTTTTTCGAGAGCTCCTTTTGCTATTAAAAGAGCAGGTGTAGAATCTTCGTTTATTTTATACTTAGTTAAAAGATTATCTAAGGTTCCTTCACTATTTTTTAAAGTTTTTTCAGATTCAAGAGTTTTTATTTTCATATTATTTAAATCAATTTCACTGACAAAGGTTTTTTTGTATAAAGCTTCAAATTTTGACAACTCTTTTTTATTTCGTAAGTAGATATTTTTATTTTTTTCAACAATTATTTTATTTTTCTCAATATCACTTTTTAAAGTTTTAATAGAATCTAAAACTTCATTATATTGACCTAAAGCTGAAGTGTAAGATGCTTCATACAGATTTTTATCAATACTGAATAATGGTTGATGGATATTAACAATTTCTCCATTTTTTACAAAAATTTGATCGACACTACCAGAGACTTTACTATAAACTGGAGCTATTTGATATTCTAAAAATGCTCTAGAAGAATAGGGAATATTCATTTGAAAAGTAACAGATAAAAATAGAAATACTAAAAAACTCAAAAAAATACTAATGTAAATTAACAAAGCTTTCTTTTTATAATTCATGTTATCACTCCTAAATTAAAAATAGTTTCCTTGGAAACTATTTTTAATTTTACTATTTTTGGAAAAAAAATACAAGATAAATTTATTTGAATTATTATATTTATCATTATATAATTTAAAACAAAATTAAAAGTAACGGGAGGAAAAGTGTTAAGTGTTATAATTCCAGCTTATAATGTTGAAAAGTATATTAAAAGATGTATAAATTCTGTTTTAAGTCAAGATTTAAAAAATATTGAAATTATAGTTATAGATGATGGATCAAAGGATAAAACGTCTGATATTTGTTTAGAGATATCTAAAAATAATAAAAATATAATATATAAAAAAGCTCAAAATAGCGGATGTAGTGCAGCTAGAAATTTAGGGATTTCAATGGCTAAAGGAAAATATATAGCTTTTCTAGATTCAGATGATTGGGTGGACTTAGATATGTATATAAATATGGTAGAAGAAGCTGAAAAAAATCAAGCAGATATTGTAATATGTGGATTTAAGAAATTAGATGAAAATAAAAATCTCCTTTCAACAGTTAAAATTCCTAAAAGAAATACCAAAGATGAGTATATAGATTGTACTACAGAGTGGTTTTCATCACCGTGTAATAAAATTTATAAAAGAGATTTATTAGAAAAAAATGATATTAAATTTTTATTAAATATCTATACTGGTGAGGATATGTTTTTTAATTTTATATGTTTTTTTTATAGTAAAAATATTATTTCTTTAGATGAACCATATTATAATTATTTTATGAATCAAAATTCGGTTTCAAATAATTACAAAAATAGGACAGATATTTATATTGTTATAAGAGAATTAATCTTTTTTTATAAAAGAAATGGGGCATATGAAGAAAATATAAATAAAATTAGGGAATGCTTTAAATATCATGGTATAATGTATCCCTTTGATGTACTTCAAAAATTAAGTGAAAATAAAGTTAAGAACTGGAAAAGGTTTTATAGAAAGATAAAAGAAGAAATAGATAAATTAAAAGAAATAGATAAATTAAAAGAAATAGAAACTATAGATATAAAAATATATTACTATTACAGAATTTTTAGATTAAAAATGATGTGGCTTAAGCGATTTAAAAAAATGTTAATAGAAAAATAGGGTGAGGGACAGTGAAAAAAATATTAATAAAGGCATATGCACAATTAAATTTAGGAGATGATCTTTTTATAAAAATGCTTTGTGAAAGATATAAAGATACAGAGTTTTATCTTTTTGCTACTCCTGAATATGAAAATTTAAAAGGGATTGAAACAAACAATTTAAAGATTTTATACAATAATACTTTTGCAAAAAAGATATTGTTTCGTTTAGGAAGAAAATTTGGAGTATCTAATATATTAGAAGATTTAAAGGCAAAAGAGTTAGATGGTGTTGTCAATATAGGGGGATCAATTTTTATAGAAAATGATTTTTCAAAAGAGGACTTTAAAATAAGAGAAAGAAATTTGGAGTTTGGAAAAAATTATTTTATTTTGGGAGCAAATTTTGGTCCTTATAAAAGTGAAGCATTTAAAAGTATGTATCATGATTTTTTTAAAAAATGTAAGGATGTATGTTTTAGGGAAAGATATTCATATGAACTTTTTAAAGATTTAGAAAATGTAAGATTTGGAAAAGATATAGTTTTTAGTTTAAAGCAAGATACTGTAGCAAAAGAAGATTACGTTTTATTTTCTATAATTTTACCATCAGCAAGACCAGGATTTTCGGGAATAGAGTCAGAGTATTTTAATAGATTGAAAACATTAACTTTAGATATTATAAAAAGTGGAAAAAAAGTTAAATTTATGTCATTTTGTCAAGGTGAAAAAGATGAAGAAGCTATAAAAAAATTACTAAATATGATCCCAAATGAACAACATAAGTATATTTCTAAATATTTTTATAGAGGAGATATGAATGAAGCATTAGAAATATTAAATAAAGCTGATAGTATTGTAGCCACAAGATTTCATGCAATGATATTAGGATTTGTTCTTAAAAAACCTGTATTTCCAATAGCATATAGCAAAAAAATGACAAATGTTTTAGAAGATTTAGAGTTTAAGCAAAATTATGCTTCTTTAGAAAATTTACAAGGTTTAAATTTTGAAAAATTTAAAGAAAATGAAGTGTTGTCTCCAAATATACTTATAAGAGCAGCTCAAGATGGAGAGAGACATTTTTTAAAATTAGATGATTTTTTAAGTGAATAGAGGTTGATATGGCTAGAAATGAACTAAAAATAGGAACGGCTCTTTCAATGATGACGATAATTATAAGTTCAGTTATTCAGATTGTGTATACACCTTTATATATGAGATATTTAGGACCAGGAGATTATGGGATAAACTCATTAGTTCAATCAATAATGGGATATATAGCTATTTTGAACTTAGGATTAGGAAATACAATGCTAAGATACACAACAAGATATAGAGCTGAAGGAAAAGTAGAAGAAGAAAAGTCATTAAATGGAATGTTTTTAGTAATTTTTTCTATTTTAATGACAATAGCTTTTATTATAGGAGTTTATATTTATATTAATATAGGAAGATTTTTTGGAGAAAGATTCACGCAAATAGAACTTCAAAAAACAAAAGCAGTATTTGTAATATTAGCTTTAAATGTGATTATATCTTTTCCAATGGGAATTTTTTCTACTAATATAACATCTAAAGAAAAATTTATATATCAAAGAGGAATAAAATTGATAACAATTATATTAAATCCTATTGTAGGAGCAATCCTGATGATGAATGGATTTGGTCTAATAGCAGTAACTGTTTCAACTGTATGTTTTGCAATAGTGTCTTATTTGTTTGATATGATTTATGCTTTCAGATTAGGAATGAAAATAAAATTTTCTAAATTTAATAATGATATTTTAAAAGAGATATTTGTTTACTCGTTTTTTATTTTTTTAAATGTATTAATTGATCAAATTTATTGGGGAACAGATAGAGTTATAATTGGAAAGTATGTTGGAGTTCAAGGAATTGCTATATACTCTGTTGGAGCAATATTTAATACTCTTTATATGGGATTTGCATCAGCTGTTTCAGGTGTTTTATTTCCAAGAATAAATAGATTAATAGTAGAGGAGAAGCATCAAGAAGTAGATGATATGTTTTTAAAAATTGGAAGATTACAATATATTCTTTTAGGACTAATTTCTTCAGGATTTATATTATTTGGAAAAGATTTTATAACTTTGTGGGTTGGAAAAGAATATATTGAGGCATATAAAATAGCATTATGGATAATGATACCGTTAACAGTTCCCTTAATTCAAAGCACTGGTGTAAGTATAATGCAGGCTAAAAATATGCATCAATTTAGATCAATAGTTTATTTTATAATAGCTATTTTAAATTTAGTTCTAAGTATTATTTTTGTAAAAAAAGTTGGAGCAATAGGATGTGCAATAGCTACGGGAATTTCTTTTATTTTAGGACAGATAATAGTTATGAATATATATTACAAAGTTTCAGTAAAACTAGATATAATTAAATTTTGGAAAAATATTATAAAAATGTCAATACCAATAGGAATTGTTATGGTATTTGGATATATTCTAAACTATTATTTAATAGAGATTAACTATTTAAATTTTTTAATAAAAATAGGACTTTATACAGTAGCTTATGGAATACTACTTTGGTTTATGGGATTAAATAGTTATGAAAAATCTCAAGTTTATATATGGAAAAAATAAAAAAGTGATGTAATTAAACATCACTTTTTTTATTAGTAATATATTCCTCTGTTAAGAAATGAATTCCTAAAAATAAGATATACCATCCAAAAACAACATACACAGCTTTGTCAGTTAATAGAGGTAATACTATAATTAAAGAACCAAATAAAAAATGTAAAAGACCTTTTACAATAACTAAGATTTTTACTTTAGCTTTTGTATTCTCCCAAGATGTAAGTTTATTATCTCTACCTAAAATTAAGATTAAGCCCTTTAGACATAGAAGCCCACCAATATAACTTGTAAAAAATAATTGACTAGTAAAAGTGTTTAAAAGAATGATAGCTACAGATATAAGCTCAATTATTCCTTCACCTAGAACAAGTCCCCAATGGAAGTATGGACTTTTTCGATTTGTCATTGAATAGAAAATATGATATATACCATTTAAAAATAAAACAGTACTTAAAATATACTCTATATTTTGATTAAAAAATCCCATATTACTAATTCCAAGAGCACCTATTAAAATATAAAAAATTCCTAATGTTAAGAAAAATGATTTAAATTTTATTGCCATTATAAAATCTCTCCTTATAAAGAATAGTTAGTAAATGAATTATATCAGAGTTTAGAAAACACTTCAATTAAAAAAAACTTCACATAAATGCGATAGATTGATATAATATTAAAAAAGTTTTTTTAGGAGGGACAGATGTTTTCAAAAAATATACAAAATTTAAAAACATCTCCAGTGAGAGAGTTAATACCATATTCAAAAAAAGCTAAGGATGCTGGTGTAGATATAATACATTTAAATATAGGTCAACCAGATTTAGAAACTCCAAAGGAGTTCTTTGAAGCAATAGAGAATTTTGGAGAGAGAACAATAGCTTATTCAGACTCATCAGGGAGAAAAGAGTTAATAGACTCGATAAAAAAATATTATAATAATTTAGGGATAAATTATGAAAATGATGAAATACTAGTAACTGCAGGTGGAAGTGAGGCACTACTATTTACACTAATGACACTTTTTAATACAGGTGAAGAAGTTTTAATTCCAGAACCATATTATGCAAATTATAATAGTTTTTTTGCTATGTTAGGAATTAAAGTTGTTGGAATTCCAACAAAATTTGAGGAGAATTTCAAACTTCCAGAAAAAAATGTAATTGAAAATTTAATTACAGAAAAAACAAAAGCTATAATGTTTTCAAATCCAGGAAACCCGACAGGATCAGTTTACTCGAAAGATGAGCTTTTAATGTTAAACGAAATTTCAAAAGATAGAAATCTATTTTTAATAAGTGATGAAGTTTATAGAGAGTTTATTTATGATGGGAAAGATACAGTTAGTTGTGGAACTTTTGTAGATAATTTAGAGAGAATAATCCTTATAGATTCTATTTCAAAAAGATTCTCAACATGTGGTGCAAGAGTTGGAACGATATTAAATAAAAATAAAGAATTTATGTCTTATATTTTAAAATTATGTCAATCGAGATTATCAATATCAACTCTTGATATGGTTGGAGCAGAAGCATTATATAGATGTATGGGTAAAGATTATTACGAAGCTGTTAATAAAAAATATATGGAAAGAAGAGATTTTCTGTATGAAGGATTAAATAAAATAGATGGAGTGGTACTAAATAAGCCAGAAGGAGCATTTTATTGTATTGTTGAACTTCCTGTAAAGGATGCAACAGATTTTTCTAAGTGGTTATTAGGAGAGTTTTCATATGAGAATTCAACAGTTATGTTAGCACCAGCAAAAGGTTTCTATCAAAATGAAGAGTTAGGATTAAATAAAATTAGAATATCATATGCTTTAGAGTTGGATAGATTAGAAAAAGCGATAAAAATAATAGATTTAGGATTGAAAAAATATAATAATAAATAAAAAAACGCTAGAATTCTAGCGTTTTATTTTTTTGAAAGAAGCTCTCTAAATTCTTTAGCAGTCATTCGATTACTTTTAATCTCTTTTTCTATTTTTATAGGAGCAGCCACCTTAGGTGTATATAAAGAGTTTGTAAGAGAGTTAATATGTGTAATAGCTACAGCAATGGCATCAGCGGCGTCATCTGGTTTAGGAATATCTTCTAGCTTTAAGATTTTTTGAACCATAAGCTGTACCTGTTTTTTATCAGCTTTACCATAACCAGTGATACCCATCTTAACTTGAAGTGGGGTATAACTTTCTATTTGTAAATTATTTTTTTTCCCAGCTAGGATTATAACACCTCTAGCTTGTCCGACACTAATAACCGTTTTATTATTTTTAAAAAAGAAAAGCTCTTCAACAGCCATGAATTGTGGAGTATAAAAATCTATAATCTCCTCAAGTTCGTTAAAAATTTGTAATAGTCTATCTTCCATAGGAAGATTTTTATCAGTGAAAACACATCCATATTTTATTAAATTAATTTTATTTTCTTTATAATCTACAATTGAATACCCAACGATTGCAGTACCAGGATCAATACCTAAAATTCTCAAAAAAATCACCTCTAAAATAGTTTAACATGAGATAAGAAAAAAAACTAGGAGGTGTATATAAGTTTAAAAATTATGGTATAATAGAAAACATAAAAAGATAGCATAATAGGAGAGTATATATGATTTTAAAAAGAGCTATGGCAGCACAAATAATAGAAGAGTTAAAGATACAAAATAAAAAAGTAGTTTTTACAAATGGATGTTTTGACATTTTACATGTGGGACATTTAACATATTTAAATGAGGCTAAAAGACAGGGAGATATACTTGTTGTTGGAGTAAATTCAGATGCATCTGTAAAAAGATTAAAAGGTGAAAGTAGACCAATTAATAATGAGGTAGATAGATCTGAAATGCTTTGTGGTTTAAAAGCTGTAGATTATACAGTTATATTTGAAGAGGATACTCCTTGTGAGTTATTAGATGAACTAAAACCTTCAATTCATGTAAAAGGAGGAGACTATACAAAGGATGATCTTCCAGAAACAAAGATTGTAGAGAAAAATGGTGGAGAAGTTAGAATTTTAGGGTTTGTAGAAGGAAAGTCTACAACAAATATAGTTAATAAGATACAAGGATAGGTGAATTATGAAAAAAATATTAACATTTGATGAAATCAATAGATTAGCTAAAAAACTAGCAGATTATGTTTCTCCAAATACAGTAGTAGCTTTAATAGGTGATTTAGGAACAGGGAAAACAACGTTTACAAAAACTTTTGCAAAAGCTTTTGGAATAGAAGATAATTTAAAAAGTCCAACATTTAACTATGTTTTAGAGTATTTAGATGGAAGATTACCTCTTTACCATTTTGATGTGTATAGATTAGGAAGTCCAGAAGAAATTTATGAAATTGGTTATGAAGATTATATAAATAATGAAGGAGTAGCTCTTATAGAGTGGGCAAATATAATTGAGAGTGAACTACCTAAAAAATATATAAAGATAGAGTTTGAATATGCTTTAGATAAAGAATATCAAGAGGTTAGAAGTATTAGTTTAGAGTATATAGGAGATAAAGAAAAAGAGGAGGAGATGTTAAAATATGTTGATTTTAGCAATTGATACATCTACAAATATAGGAACGGTAGCTATCTATGATAGTAAAAAAGGTGTTGTTGGAGAAATAACTTTAAATGTAAAACAAAATCACTCAGCAATAACAATGACAACAATAGATACACTATTTAATTTAACTGGAATAGATAAAAAAGAGATTGATAAAATTGCTGTTAGTACAGGACCAGGTTCATTTACAGGAATAAGAATAGGAGTAGGATTAGCTAAAGGATTAGCATATGCTTTGAAAAAGCCAATCGCTGGAATAAATGAATTAGATTTACTTGCAAATACGTATAATGGTGATAAAAAAGTTATAGCAATGTTAGATGCAAGAAAGGAAAGAGTATTCTCTGGAGTATATAAGAAAAAGAATGATGCCTTTATGTTAGATGGAGAATATATGGCTGAAGAACTAGAGAATATATTAAATATTGTGGATGAACAAACTGTATTTGTTGGAGATGGAGCATCTGCGTATGAAGGTATAATAAGAGAAAGATTAGGAGATAAATGTATATTTATTAAAAAATCTTTAAATATATCTAGAGCTTCTTTATTAGCTGAATTAGCTGAAAATAAAGAGGATAATTTATTTACTCTTGAGCCATACTATGTAACAAAATCTCAAGCTGAAAGAGAAAAAGAAGGTAAATAAATATCGAGGTGGGCTTATGAACTCTTTTAAATTAAAAGATGGAATCTATTGGATTGGAGCACTAAATCCAGATCTGAAAGTGTTTGATGTAATTATGGAGACTCAATTTGGGACAACGTATAACTCTTATTTAGTTAAGGGAGATAAAAAAATAGCAGTTTTTGAAACTGTAAAAGAAAATAAGTTTCAAGAGTTTTTAGAAAGATTAAAAACATGTTTAGATGACATCAGTAAAATTGACTATATTGTATTAAACCACACAGAACCAGACCATTCGGGATCTGTTGGAAAATTATTAGACTTAGCACCAAATGCTAAAGTTATTGGATCAAAAAATACAATTGAGTTTTTAAGAGGTATATTAAATAAAGATTTTCCCCATATAATTGTAGGACAAGATGATACTATATCTTTAGGAAATAAAACATTGAAATTTATATCAGCACCGTTTTTACATTGGCCAGATTCAATGTATACTTATATAGAAGAGGATAAATATCTAGTGACATGTGATTCCTTTGGTTCTCATTTTAGTTTTGATGGTATATTATTATCAAAGGTTCCAGCTGAAAGACATAAAGATTATATGGTCGCTTTAAGATATTATTACATGTGTATATTTTCACCTTTTAGAAAATATATGTTAGAGGGAATTGAAAAAATTAAGGATTTAAAAATTGATGCTATACTTCCAGGGCATGGTCCTGTTTTAGACATTGATATTGATAAAATGATACAAACATATAAAAATTGGTCAACAGTAAAAAATCCAAATGAATTCAAAAGTATTATAATTCCATATGCAACAGCTTATGGCTATACAAGAGAGTTAGCTCAAGAGATTGAAAAAGGAATAAAGGATTACAATTCTACTATAGAGGTAAAAAGTTATGATTTAAACATAGATAACTTTGGAAAATTAGAAGGTGAAATTTTAAGAGAATTTCAATGGGCAGATGGAATACTATTTGGAAGTTGCACTATAAATGGAGATACATTACCGGTTATTTGGAATCTTTTAACATCGCTAAATCCAATTGTTCATGGTGGAAAATATGTATCAGCGTTTGGAAGTTATGGATGGAGTGGAGAGGCTGTTCCAAATATAATTTCTAGATTAAAAGAACTTAGAATGCATGTTATAGATGGAATGAAAGTTAATTTTAGAGCATCTAGAAAAGATTTAGATATGGCATTTGAATTTGGAAAAGAGTTTGCAATGCATATGTCTTTGAAAACACTTCCAGAGAAGGTGGTGGATACAGTTATGGAAAATTTAAATCCAGATAGAAAATTAATGAGATGGACATGTAGCGTTTGTGGAGAATCTTATATTCAAATTGATCCTCCAGAAGTTTGTCCGGCATGTGGAGTTGGAAGAGAATTCTTTGTCCCATCATCATTAGATAAAAAAATTGAAAAAAGTGATGTCGAAGAAACAATAGTTATAATAGGTGGAGGAATTGCAGCTTTATCAACTGCTCAAGTAATTAGAGAAAGAAATGACAAAGCTAAGATAGTTATTTTATCTAAAGAAAAAGAGTATCCATATTATAGAACACTATTATCAGAAATGATTGGAGAAAATATTTCAAGAGAAAAATTCTTAGTAAAACCAGAAGAGTGGTATAAAGATAAGAAAATTGAAATTTCTTTAGAAAAAACAGTGGAGGATATAGATTCTAAAAATAAAATTATTAAAACAGAAGATGGACAAGAAATATCGTATGATAAACTTATTATAGCTACAGGAGCAAGAGCTATGGTCCCAAGCATTGGTAACTCTCATTTAGAAGGAATATTTACTGTTAGAAATAAAGAGGATGTAGATGCGATAAAAAACTATTGTATTGGAAAGAAAAAAGCTGTTGTAATAGGTGGAGGAGTTTTAGGACTAGAATCAGCATGTGGGCTTCAGAAATTAGGATTAGAAGTTTCTGTTATTGAGATGATGCAAAGGATGCTTCCAAGACAACTTGACGAAGAAGGTTCAAAAATATTTGAAACATGTATAAATAAAAGTGATATAAAGCTTTATAAAAACTCTAAAGCAGAAAAATTTGATGGAACTCAAAAAGTAGAGGGAATTCATTTAGATAGTGGAGAAGTAATTGAAGCAGATATTGTTATAATTAGTTCAGGAATAATTCCGAATAAAGAGTTAGCTGAAAAAGCAGGTATTGCTATTAATAGAGGAATAATTGTCAATGAAAAAATGGAAACTTCTATAAAAGATATTTATGCTTGTGGAGATGTGGCTGAATACAAGGGAAATGTAATTGGATTGTGGCAAATATCTTCAGATCAAGGTAAAGTAGCAGGTCTTAATGCAGTTGGAATTGCTGAAAAATATGAGGATAAAATACAACCAGTTACTTTTGAAGGAATGGGAACAAAAATATTCTCAGCAGGTGGTGTTTTAGAAACTCAAGATTCTATTTGTGAAAGAGATTATGATGATTTAATTTATAAAAAATTAAACTTTAAAAATAATGAATTATCATCTGGAATATTAATTGGAGATATAGAAAAAGGTATAGTCATAATTAAAGGATTAAAAGATAAAGAAAAAAAAGGAAATCTATTAAAAAAGTTCTATAAATAGGTAGTAAATTAAAATTGACAAAAATAGTTGTCTATGTTAAAGTACAAATATATTTAAAGGAATATTTTCCATATTAAGGAGGAAAAAATGGGAAAGGTTTTAAGTTTAAATAATTCAAATTTTAAAGGTGAAGTTATTGAATCAAAAGGATTAGTATTAGTTGATTTCTGGGCTGATTGGTGTGGACCTTGCAAAATGTTAGCGCCAATATTAGAAGAGCTTTCAGGAGAAACTGAAGCAAAAATCTGTAAGGTAAATGTAGATGAAAGTGGAGACTTAGCAGGAGATTATGGAATTAGAAGTATTCCAACAATGATTATATTCAAAGATGGAGTTAAAGTTGATCAAATCGTTGGGTTAAGACAAAAATCAGAGCTTTTAGAAAAATTGAATTCTTATTAAAATAATAAATAAAAAGGTTGCTACTGGCAACCTTTTTTGTTTTATGGTATAATTGAAATTAACATAAAATGGGAAAATGGGAGGGCCAATGAAAAGTAAAATCTATTTAATTTTAGCTTTAATGGTTGTTGCGATAACCAGTTTAAAAGCACAAACAGAAAAGATTGATGATTTACAAAACGAAGTTGAGATAGACCTGAATTCAGACACAATGACTTCGACAGACGGAGTAAATGTAAGATATGGATCTTTAAAGTTAAAAGCTTTTGAAGTTAAAGTTGACAGAGAAAAAAATAGAGCTTATATTCCAGGAGAGTTCTATCTAGAAGCAGATGAGCCTACAGGAAAATTGAGAATGGACTCACTAAATGGAGAGTTTGATACAGAGGGGAAAACTGGAAGTTTTGGTAAAAGTTTTGGATATCTTGAAGTTGGTCAGGTAACTGGTGCAGAAAAACCAAATGATAGAATCTATTTTGGTGGAAATAAAACAGAATACTTAAATGGAAAAACATATTTAAGAGATGCATGGTTTACAACAGATCCTAAAATTCTTGAGAATAGAAACCCAGAAGAAGTTGGTTATCATTTACAATCTGACACAATAGTAATTGAACCAGACAAACAAGTAACCTTTAGAAATACAAATCTTTTCATAGGAGATACAGATGTAATCCCATTTTCATTACCTTGGTATAGGTTTAATATAAGACAAGGTTCAGAAGTTCCTTTATTCCCAAGTTGGGGAAATGATGATGACTACGGATGGTTTATAACATCAGGAGTTTTATGGGGAGATAAAGATAGTAAATTTAAAGGTGGTATAGCACCAAAATTTGGAGATAGAATAGGACTTTTAATAGGTAGAATGGAAAATTGGTATGATTTTGGAACCTATGGAAAAGGACAATTAAATATTAATGATTGGTTAATAGATAAAAAAGCTGATGGAAATGATGTAGAAAGAAACTTCAATAGATGGGACTTCAATTATAATCATAACTATTCTGGTGAATATGGATTCTTTAATTTAAACTATAAAAATGCAACATATAACATGATACCAACTTTAGATGATGCAATAGATAAGTATTTTTATGGTTCAGGAAATCAAGGAAGACCAGGTAATACTTGGAAATATATTGATGGCATACCAGATCGTGGTGGAAGCTTAGGTTTTTATACTTTAAATACAGAGTTAACAAATTTAGGAGAAGATAAAGATATTAGTATCAAAGCTGATGTGAATCTTGTTTCTGATAAAAAAGTATATGGAGTAATAGTAGCAGATCAATTAGATGATATGGACTATGGATCATCAGCAGATTATGATTTAACAAGTGATGTGTCTATAAAGAAAGAAAACGATAGATACTCAGTAGGAGCATATTATAATTATCTTTATGATATGGATCCAGGATCTACAAAACAAGATTTACAATCAAGAGCTGAAAACTTTGGATTTAATTTTAATGATAAAGTAAATAAGATTAATATATCTTATGACGATAAAACAGGAAACAAATTTAGAGAGTTAAACTCTTGGGAAAGAGATCCGAATTTTAGTAAATTAGATAATCAAGGTTTTTATGGAATAAAGTTTGATTATACTCCATGGACTGTAGAGCAGTATAGTATATATGACAGTAAGGATTTAAAGACATCTTTAGGTGAATACCATTTATATAAAGATGTATTTTATAAAGTTGGTTATGATTATACCGAGTTTGAGCATAAATTAAACTTAGAAAATGATCCATTTAGAAAAACTGCTTTATTTGATGGAACTACAAAAACTAATAACTATAGAGACTTACAATATAATAGATATGAAAATATAATTTATAACAAAACATCTGAAAATAGAGCTTATGTAGACTTTATGTATGATTCATTAAAGCTAACAATAGCTGGAGGTAATACAAAAGAGGAGATATGGGATAGAGAAGGAATATATCACTATAGTGATATAAATAACCCCTGGGATAGAAATGCATATAGAATCTATATAAATAATTCTAATTTCTATGAGGTAGGGTTATCTGATGAAAAATTATCACTATCAAGACTTGGAAACCTAGAAGTTTATGGAAACGTAAGATTTGATCAGTACGATAAAGGTTATGATAATCTAGCTGATAAAGAGATTTCAACAGATGATAGTTCAACTAGATATAGAGCTGGATTTACTCATGATGTGACGATATTCGATAATAGCGAAAACAAAGAGAGAAAAACAGATTTATCTTTAATTAATAGATTAACTTATATGTTCCAAGAGTACTCTTATAACTCAGATTCAAAAATTACTAAAGATGTAAGAATGGCTCAAAAGGATAATATTCAACAAGTTACAGATACTATTACATTTGATTTAGGAAATACTGAAACTGTATATAAAGTTGATTATAAAGAGATAAAAAGAGCTAGTAATGATAATAAAAAAGGTGAAATATTAAATCAAAATTTAGATTTTTTAATTGATGACAAAAATAGTTTTGGTTTAGAATATGGTTCAGATAAAAGATTTACAGATTACAATAAAAAAGATGAAAATCATAATGATTTAACTTTTGAAAATTATGGTGCTAACTACAGATATGCAAATAACTATTTCTATTATAAAAATCGTAGAATAGATTCTAGCATCTGGGAAATAGAAAACGTAAATGATGCTGAAGAAAAAATTAGAGAAGATGTATATGGTTATACTTATGATTTTGGAAAAAATAAATTAAATTTAGAGTATATTCAAGGTAAAGATGAAAGAGATGAGTTAGGAGCAAAAGTAATTAATACTAAAAATAAGACTTATTCAGTTTCGTACTTAGTAGGAGGAGATGTAGAGCATCTATATAGAGCTAGTTATGAAGATTATAAAAATGCTGGTGAGTGGAATCCAACTTTGAGCAGATATAACTCAGATATAGTTTATTTAGCTTATACTTATAAAGATAAAAGATTTACAGATGCAGAGTTAGTTTCATACGCATCTTCAGAGTACAATAAAACTCCAGATCAATTATCACAAGTAGAAATAGATAGAATTAGACAAGTTCTTGAAGATAGAGAAAACTCTAGAGCTAGAACATTTAATTTAAATAGAATAATTGATGATAGAACATATTTTGGAGATTATAAAAGAGGTTTTCATGCTTCTTTAATGATGCAAAGAAATGATAAGAGATATGAAATGACTGGTGATTATTTAAAATCATTAGAAGAGTTAGAGGGAAGATTATTCTATTCATACAATAGAATAGGATTAGGTTATATATATAATCAAAAATCTAATTATACAAATTATGGAGTATCGGATGAGAAAAAATTAGATTGGAGAGACTCAGAAAGAGAGCATGAGTTTAGTTTAAATGCTAAGGTTGGAAAACCAAGTGAAGGTTGGAGAACAAAAGCTTATGTTAAATTCTATGATCAACTTGGAGGACAAGGAGATAATGGAAGAAGTACCTTTGATGGATTTGGTGTTGAAATAGGAAAAGAGTTTGGATACTATGAATGGGCAGTAGCTTATGAAAGAGATTACTCATATAGAACCAAAGACTATGAGTGGAGTATGGCTATCCAATTTAAACTATTAACATTCCCAACAAGTAATATATTTGGATTAGGTGCAACAACTGACCAAAATAAAAAGACAACTCCAGATACATACCTATTTAATGGAATTAAAATAGATGATCTAGAGGATTAATATATTTATAGAAGAAAAGGAGAAAAACATGAAAGTAATATTACCAAGTGGAGATATAAAAGAGTTTGAAAACAGCGTAAATATGTTTGAAGTTGCAAAGTCAATTAGTAACTCTTTAGCTAAGAAAGCTGTTGGAGCAAAAGTAGATGGAAAGGAAGTTGATATGAGCTATGTACTAGATAGAGATGCTCATGTTGAAATAATAACTCCTGAAACTGAAGAAGGAGAAGAGATAATAAAGCACTCAACTGCGCACTTATTAGCACAAGCAGTTATTAGACTTTTCCCAGGAACTAAAGTGGCAATAGGTCCAGCAATAGAAAATGGATTCTACTACGACTTTGATCCTGAAAATCAATTTACAGATGAAGATTTAGAAAAAATCGAAGCTGAAATGAAGAAAATTACAAAAGAGAATATAAAAGTTGAAAGAATTGAGATGACTAGAGATGAAGCTATAGAACATTTTAAAAATCTTGGTGAAACTTATAAAGTAGAGATTATTGAAAGTATTCCAGCTAATGAGATGTTAACGTTTTATAAGCAAGGAGATTTCATCGATTTATGTAGAGGACCACATGTACCTTCTACATCATATTTAAAAGCTTTTAAATTAAAGTCAGTGGCAGGAGCTTATTGGAGAGGAGATTCTAATAACAAAATGTTACAAAGAATCTATGGATTTGCATTTGCAACTGAGCCTCAATTAAAAGCACATTTAAAGTTTTTAGAAGAAGCTGAGAAAAGAGATCATAGAAAGTTAGGAAGAGAGCTAGAGCTATTCTTTACAAGTGATTTCGGACCAGGATTCCCATTCTTTTTACCAAATGGAATGAAGATGAGAAATGTTTTAACAGATTTATGGAGAAGAGAGCACGAGAAAGCTGGATATGAAATGATTCAAACTCCAATAATGTTAAATAAAGAGTTATGGGAAACTTCAGGACACTGGATGAATTATAGAGAAAATATGTATACATCAGAAATTGATGAGACAGAGTTTGCTATAAAACCAATGAACTGTCCAGGTGGAGTTTTAGTATATAAACATGGAATGCATTCATATAAGGATCTACCAATAAGAGCAGGAGAGTTAGGAATTGTTCATAGACATGAGTTTTCAGGAGCTCTTCATGGATTAATGAGAGTAAGAAACTTTACTCAAGATGATGCTCATATTTTTATGACACCTGAGCAAATAGAAGATGAAATTATAGGAGTAGTAAACTTAATAGATAAATTCTATAGAGGATTATTTGGATTTGAGTATGCTATTGAGTTATCAACAAGACCTGAAAAAGCTATTGGATCTCAAGAAATTTGGGATAAAGCTGAATCTGCATTAGAAGGAGCTTTAAAGAGACTTGGAAGAGACTACAAATTAAATCCAGGAGATGGAGCATTCTACGGACCAAAATTAGACTTTAAAATTAAAGATGCTATTGGAAGAACTTGGCAATGTGGAACTATTCAACTAGACTTTAACTTACCAGAGAGATTTGATATCTCTTATGTTGGAGAAGATGGAGAAAAGCATAGACCAGTAATGATTCATAGAGTTGTTTATGGATCTTTAGAAAGATTTATGGGGATTTTAATAGAGCATTATGCAGGGGCATTCCCAACTTGGTTAGCACCTTGTCAAGTTAAAGTATTAACTATAAATGATGAAGTTGCTCCTTATGCACAAGAAGTTGTAGATATGTTAAAAGCAGCTGGAATAAGAGTAGAAATAGATACAAGAGCTGAATCTATTGGATATAAGATTAGAGAAGCTAATGGAAGATATAAAGTTCCAGTTCAATTAATAATTGGAAAAAATGAAGTAGAGAATAGAGAAGTAAATGTAAGAAGATTTGGTTCTCAAAATCAAGAATCTATGTCATTAGAAAACTTTATAGATATGATAAAAGAGGAAGCAACACCAAAATTTAATAACTAATATTTTAGAGACTGTATTTTAATGAGTACAGTCTCTTTTTTATTTTATAGAATTGATTTTATTTTAAAACTATGATAAAATTAAGAGTAAAATAAATATAAATCCATAATTTATATGGTAGATGTTCGGAAACCTCCATCTTAAAAAAACTAGGCTTAAAATATTAAAATACAAGGGAGAATTACACCCTTTTTTTAAATTTGAGCAGGAGTTTCCTGCTCTTTTTTTATTTAAAAATAAAATTAGGAGAAGAAAATGGGAATTAGGTATAGTAAAATAGAAAATAAAAATAAAAGAGAGATAGTTTTATTAAAAAGTTTTCCATGTAAATATGGAAAGTGTAAATTTTGTAATTATATAGAGGATAATTCAACTGATGAACTAGAAATAGATAGAGTTAATTTAGAAACTTTACAAGAGGTAACAGGAGAGTTTGGGGCTTTAGAGGTAATAAATTCAGGTTCAGTATTTGAGTTGCCTATAAAAACATTAGAAAGAATTAGAGAAGTTGTTTATGATAAAAATATAAAATTATTATATTTTGAGATTTATTATGGATATAAAAATAGATTAGATGAAATTAGAGAATTTTTCAAAGGTGTAGATATAAGATTTAGAATGGGAATGGAAACATTTGACAATGATTTTAGAATAAATTCATATGGAAAAAATTTTAAAATAGATATACCAGAAATAGAAGAGTTAAGTAAAAAATTATATTCAGTGTGCCTTTTAATATGTGTAAAAGGTCAAACAAAAGAGATGATAAAAAAAGATATTGAACTTGGATTAAAGTATTTTAAAAGTATAACTGTAAATATATTTATAAATAATGGAACTGAAGTTGAAAGAGATGAAGAACTTGTAAAATGGTTTGTAGAAAATTATAATCAGTTACAAGAAGATCCAAGGGTAGAACTATTAATTGATAATAAAGATTTAGGAGTTTTTGAACAATAATTTTTGAAGGAGATAGTTATGAGAAATGAAATTTTATGGGTAATAATGCTTTTTGTTAATTTTTTTAGCATAATTTTTATATATAAAAAATTTGGAAAGTTAGGACTTTTTATTTGGGTTCCAATTAGTAGTATATTAGCGAATATTCAGGTTGTACTTTTAGTAAATCTTTTTGGATTTGAAACAACTTTGGGAAATATAATGTATGCAGGTGGATTTTTAGTGACAGATATTCTATCTGAAAATTATGGTGAAGAAGAAGCAAAAAGTGCTGTTAAATTAGGATTTGTAAGTATGATTGTAACTGCAGTAATAATGAAGTTAGCGGTGTCTTTTGTTCCAAGTACAGTTCAAGCTGGTGCAGAGAACTTTAAAAGTCTAAAAATGATATTTGACTTTATGCCTAGAATACTTTTTGCGGGACTAGTAGCTTATGGAGTTTCACAAAGACATGATGTTTGGGCTTATAAATTTTGGAAAAATAGATTTCCAGCTAAGAAACATATATGGATAAGAAATAATTTTAGTACTTTAGTAAGTCAATTAATTGATAATCTTATTTTTACAACAATCGCTTTTGTAGGAGTTTATCCAGTTGAAGTTTTAGTAGAGATCTTTTTAGTAACTTATGTTATGAAAGTTATAGTAGCTACAATGGATACACCATTTGTTTATTTAGCTAGTTACTTAAAAGAAAATAAAAGTGTAACAGAAAAGATAATTATCTAGTGTTGAGTATTCTCAACACTTTTTTATTTTAAAATAGTATTGAAAAAAAAGGATATCTATACTAAAATAAGTAAAATAACTAAAAATGTTTATAGGAGGAGTTATGAAAGTAGTAGTAGCTATAGATTCGTTTAAAGGAAGTTTAAGCTCTTTTGAACTTGGACAAGCAATAGAAGTTGGAGTAAAAAGAGTATACCCAGAAGCTGAAGTAATAAAGGTACCGATTGCTGATGGAGGAGAGGGAACAGTAGCTTCTTTAGTTGAAGGAACAAAAGGGAATTTCGTAACAGTAATAGTAAATAATCCTCTTATGGAAAAAATTGAAGCTAGATACGGAATAATGGGAGATGGAAAAACTGCGGTAATTGAGATGGCAGAAGCATCAGGATTACCATTAATACCAGTGGAAAAAAGAAATCCTATGAAGACAACAACTTTTGGAACAGGAGAGTTAATAAAAGATGCAATATTAAAAGGATGTCGTGAATTTATAGTTGGAATAGGTGGAAGTGCTACAAATGATGCAGGGCTTGGTATGTTACAAGCTTTAGGTTACAAATTTTTAGATGAAAATAAAAAGGAGTTAGGATTTGGAGGAGAGATACTGTCTAAAGTAAGATATATAGATTCAACAAACAGCTTACCTGAATTAAAAGATTGTAAATTTTTAGTGGCTTGTGATGTTGATAATCCTTTCTATGGTCCAAAAGGTGCAGCAGAAATCTATTCAAGACAAAAAGGTGCCACTGAAAATATGGTGAAAGAATTAGACAAGGGGTTAAAAGATCTAGCAGAAGTGATAAAGAAAGAGATGAGTGTAGATGTTTCTAATCTTTCAGGAGCTGGAGCAGCCGGTGGATTAGGAGGAGGCTTAGTAGCTTTCTTAAATGGTAAATTATCACCTGGAATAGATATGATATTAGAAAAAGTAGGTTTAGAAAAAGAATTAAGACATGCTGATTTTGTTATAACAGGAGAAGGAAGACTCGATCATCAAACAGCTATGGGAAAAGCACCAGTGGGAGTTGCAAAAATAGCTAAAAAATTTGATATTCCTGTAATAGCATTGGCAGGAGGATTAACAGATGATGCAGTACAAACTCATGAAAAAGGAATAGATAGTTTCTTCTCAATAATAAATTATCCAATAACTTTAGAAGAAGCTATGAAAAAAGAGACAGCTGAAAAATTTGTAAAAGGAAATACTGAGGAGATATTTAGATTAATAAAAGTTTGTGAGAAAAAATACTCAAAATAAAATAGGAGGCAAAAATGACAGCGTTTGGAGCAGTATTGGGATTAATAATAGCTATAATATTAATAATGAGAAAAGCTAATCCAGCTTATAGTTTAATTTTAGGAGCTATAATAGGAGGATTAGCAGGAGGAGTGTCTCTTCCAGAGACAGTAAACTTAATGGTTAGTGGAGTAAAGGATGTAACACCAGCAATAGTTAGAATTTTAA
>NZ_CAMQXC010000016.1 GCF_947038635.1 uncultured Cetobacterium sp.
AACTACAAAAAAGATAATGACATACGTATCAGGTATTCTGATTTTTTTCTTCATTGTTTCCTCCTAGTTAATTATTTTTGTTTGTACGAGTATATAATATAAAATTCTAAAAAACAATAGTTAATAAAAAAAATATAAAAAATATATAATAAAAAAAAGACAAGAAAATTTTCTTGTCTTTTTATAAGTAAATATATAGTTTTAGAAAAATACTCCTGCTATAACTCCATTTAAAAGAGAAGCTAAGAAACCTGCTAAAACAGCTCTCATACCTACTTGAGCAATTTCACTTCTTCTATTAGGGGCAATAGCTCCTAAAGCACCAATTTGAAGTCCTAAAGAGGCTACGTTAGCAAATCCAAGTAAAGCGAAACTCATAATAGCTATTGTTTTTTCAGAAAGTCCAGCTATGTTTTTAGTGAAATCTACATAAGCAACAAACTCATTAAGCACCATTTTTTGTCCTAATAAACTTCCTGTATAAACAGCTTCATGCCATGGAATACCCATAGCATAAGTTATAGGAGCAAAAATATAACCTAAAATCGTTTGAAGAGTAAGTTGGATTCCAAATAAATCTCCAATTCCACCTAAAATCATATTTACTAAAGAAACTAAAGCGATAAATGATATTAAAATAGCTCCGATTATAAGAGCGATATTCATACCATCGATAGTTCCCTTTGCAGCAGCTTCAATAACATTAACAGAATCACTTTTTGTAAACTCGATTTTTTCATCCTCTGATTCAGCTTGAGTTTCAGGCATGATTAGTTTAGCGAACACTAATCCGCTTGGAGCAGCCATGAAAGAACCAGCAATTAAATATTTCATAGGAACACCTAAAGCAGCATAAGCAGCTAAAGTAGAACCAGAAACAGAAGCAACTCCACAAGTTAAAACAGCAAAAAGTTGAGATCTACTTAAATTTGCGATATAAGGTTTTATAACTAGCGGCGCTTCAGTTTGACCAAGGAAAATATTTGCAGCAGCAGATACAGATTCAGCTTCCTTAGTTCCTAAAAGCTTTGATATTCCACCACCGATATATTTGATAACTAATTGCATAATTCCTAAATGGTATAATACAGAGATTAAAGCACCAAAGAAAATAATAAGAGGCAGAACGTTAAAAGCAAAAACGAATGCGATGTTAGTTCCTGGTGTATATAATCCTCCAAAAACAAATTGTATTCCTTCATTAGCTTGAGCAATTATTTTGTTAAAACCATTGGAAACAGACTCAAGGATGTAAGCTCCACCAGACGTTTTCATTACTATAAAGGCAAAACAAAATTGTAGTGCAAAACCAGCTATGATTGTTCTCCATTTGATGTTTTTTCTATCATAAGATAGAAGATACCCTAAAAATAAAATTACAAAAATCCCGAATATACTTCTCAGTATAGACACATTACCAGCTCCTCTATAACTATAATATTATTTTGATATTACTATCAAAAATTACTTTATCCTTTTAATTATATTCTAAAATATATAATATACATAGGACAAGTTGCCTAGTAAAAAAAATATATGTATATAGATAAAAATAATAAAAGAAATTATGTACACTTTTTATTTTGTAAATATAACAAAAAAAACAAAATTAAAACTAAAAGTTTAAAAAATAACATAAAAAAAATAATTGTACACTTTTTTGTTGTAATAAAATTAAAGAATTTTTTAATGAAAAATAATAAAAAAAATAACAAAAAAAATTATAAAAAGAATTGAAATTATACTATTTGTATTTATATTGAAAAATAATAAAAAAATAATAAAAATTAATAAAAATATTATTTTAAAGAGAGAAACCCTCATGAAACCATGATAAATCTTATAGAAATAAAGTTAGTTTTATGGTAAAATGTATAATAGACTAAAAATATTTTAGGAGGTAAAGATGCAGGAGATAAAAATTTCTACAGAATTTATTAAGTTAGATCAATTTCTTAAATTTACTGGTGAAATTGGTACTGGTGGCCAAGCTAAAGAGCTTATTTTAGATGGACAAGTAAAAGTTAACGGAGAAGTAGAAGAAAGACGTGGGAAAAAACTTTATCCAGGAGATAAGGTTGAATTTTTAGGATTAGTATTTGTAGTAGCTTAAATCTATTATAGTTTTGGGGTGAAATAAACATTGGAAATTCTTGAAATGAATTACATAAACTTTAGAAATTTAGAGGATAGAAATATACAATTTTCTTCAAGATTTAATCTATTTTTTGGAAAAAATGGTCAAGGAAAAACAAGTATATTAGAAGCTATTTATTTTAGTGCTACTGGGAAAAGTTTTAGAACCTCAAAAAATATAGAATTGATAAAATACAATAAAGAAAAAATGGGAAGCTACATATCTTATAGAGATTTAGTTTCTGAAAAAACTTTGAGTGTTAAGATTGATAAAAAACATAAAGAGTATAAGTATAATGGTAAAAAAACTCCATTTGATGAATTTTACGGAAAGGTAAATATCGTAACTTTTATTCCAGAGGATATAGAGTTAATAGTTGGAAGTCCTAGTTTTAGAAGAGGATTTTTTGATGGAGAGATCGCTCAAAGTAATTATGAATATTTTAAGAGTTTAAAAGATTACAATAAACTTTTAAAAATAAGAAATAAGTATTTAAAAGAAAAAAATATAAAAGATGAAATGTTTCTGATTTATGAAGATGAATTTATAAAATTAGCAGCTAAAGTGATTTTGAAAAGAATAGAATATGTAAAGAATATTTCTATAATATTAAATCTAAATTATCGAAAACTTTTTGATAATAAAAAAGAGTTAAATTTAAAATATGAGAGTTTTCTCGGAGAAGTAAAAGGTTTAACATTATTAAATTTAGAAGAGAGAATAAAACTTAAAATACAGGAGCTAAAGTATCAAGAGCTTCGTTATGGGTATTCTTTAGTAGGACCACAAAGAGATGATTTTAAGTTTCTTTTAAATGGAAAAGAAGCTAAATCTTATTCATCTCAAGGTGAAAAAAAATCGATAATTTTTTCTTTAAAATTATCTGAAATAGATATGGTAATAAAAGAAAAAAGAGAAACACCAGTTTTTTTAATAGATGATATATCATCTTATTTTGATTCCATAAGAAAAGAAAGCATCATAAATTATTTAAAAAAAAGAGAATTACAAGTTTTCATTAGTTCAACAACTGATTTAAATATAGAATCTAAAAACTTTAGAATTGATAAAGGAGAGATTCAAGATGGACATTATGAATGTAAGTGAAGCAGTGGAAGAAGCTATTGTAAAAAGTAGGAAGTTAAAAGAAGGTATAATAAGAGGACATTGGAGAGATATTGTTGGGAAACTTTCTAAAAAAAGTGAACCTCTTTGGATAAAAGAGGGGATTCTATATGTATTGGTTGAGGATAGTATCTACCTTCATCATATGTCTATGAACAAAAATAAATATTTAAAAAAAGTTCAAGAAATTTTAAAAAAAGAGTATGTAAAAGATATAAGATTTAAAGTTTCAAAGGTTCAAAGTTGTAACTATGTGGAATTTATGGATGAAAAAATTAGTGAAGAAAAAAAAGAGCATTTTATTTCAGAACTTAAGGATTTAACTTTAGAAGAGAAAATAGAGGTTTTGAAAAAGAGAGCAAAAGAGCGAGAAGATGCCTTAAAATTAAAGGGCTATAAAAAATGTGATATTTGTGGAATGATGTTTTTTGGAGAAGGTTTTGTTTGTAAACCTTGCTCTTTAAAAAATATTGCAGATAAGATATTGGAGGATAAAGATGACAACAAATAATTATCAAGCAGAAAATATTACAGTTTTAGAAGGATTAGAAGCTGTAAGAAAAAGACCTGGAATGTATATAGGAACAACTTCAGAAAGAGGACTACATCATTTGGTATGGGAAATTGTAGATAACTCAGTGGATGAGGCATTAGCAGGATATGCAACAAAAATAGAAGTATCAATATTACCGGATAATATAATAGAAGTTGTAGACAATGGAAGAGGAATTCCAGTTGATATACACCCTAAGTATGGAAAATCGGCATTAGAGATAGTGTTAACAGTTCTTCATGCAGGAGGAAAATTTGAGAATAATAACTATAAAGTTTCTGGAGGATTACACGGAGTAGGAGTTTCTGTAGTAAATGCTCTTTCTGAGTGGACAGAAGTTACAGTAAGAAAAGCAGGTAAAGTTTATTACCAAAAATATAACAGAGGAGTACCAGAAAAGGATGTAACAGAAATTGGTGTTGCAGAAGATAGTGGAACTACAGTTAGATTTAAAGCTGATTACGAAATTTTTGAAACGTTAGTATATAGTTTTTCTACGTTAGAAACAAGATTAAGAGAACTAGCTTACTTAAACAAGGGACTTACTATAGTTTTATCTGATTTAAGAAAAGAGCCTGCAAAAGTTGTAAATTTAGAATTTGAAGGTGGAATTTTAGATTATATAAAAGAGATTGAAAAGGATAGCACACCAATAATGAAAGCTCCTTTTTATATGAGTGGAGAAGTTGATAATGTTTCTGTAGAAATAGCAATGACGTATAATACAAACCAAAGAGAAACAATATACTCTTTTGTTAATAATATAAATACTCATGAAGGTGGAACTCACGTAAGTGGATTTAGAACTGCATTAACAAGAGTAATAAATGATTTAGGAAAAACAACAGGGCTTTTAAAAGATAAAGATGGAAAGCTTCAAGGATCTGATATAAGAGAGGGGTTAACAGCAATAGTTTCAGTTAAAGTTCCTCAACCACAATTTGAAGGTCAGACTAAAACAAAGTTAGGAAACAGTGAAGTAACTGGTATAGTTTCTACTGTAGCAGGAGCTCAAATAAAGATGTATTTAGAAGATGCACCTAATGACTTAAAGGTTATAGTTGAAAAGATATTAAATTCAAAAAGAGCAAGAGAAGCAGCTCAAAGAGCAAGAGAGTTAGTACTTAGAAAATCAGCTTTAGATATAGGATCATTACCTGGAAAATTAGCAGACTGTTCTTCAAAAAATCCTGATGATTGTGAAGTTTATATAGTTGAGGGAGATTCAGCAGGAGGATCAGCTAAGCAAGGTAGAGATAGATCATTCCAAGCTATTTTACCATTAAGAGGTAAGATATTAAACGTAGAAAAAGCTGGATTACATAAAGCGTTAGAAAATGCAGAGATTAGAGCGATGGTAACAGCTTTTGGAACTAGTATTGGAGATAATTTCAATATAGAAAAAAGAAGATATGGAAAAATAATAATAATGACAGATGCGGACGTAGATGGAGCTCATATAAGAACACTGATACTAACGTTCCTTTATAGATATATGGTAGATTTAATCCATAATGGAAATGTATTTATAGCTCAACCGCCACTATTTAAAATAACACAAGGTAGAACAGTATCTTATGCTTATACTGATAGACAATTAAAAGAAATCATAGCTGGACTAGAGGGTGAAGATAAAAGATATACTCTTCAAAGATATAAAGGATTAGGAGAGATGAATCCTGGACAACTTTGGGAAACAACTATGGATCCGGACACAAGAACTTTATTAAAAGTTACAATTGACGATGCAAGAGAAGCCGATATATTATTTGATAAACTAATGGGAGATAAAGTAGAACCAAGAAGAGAGTTTATTGAAGAACATGCAGAGTTTGTAAAAAATCTGGATATATAAATGTATGGGTACAATAATAAAAATAATGTTCTAGGAGGAATAAATAATGTCTAATGTGAATAATAGATATATAGAGGAAGAGTTAAAGCAATCCTATCTAGATTACTCTATGAGTGTAATAGTTAGTAGAGCATTACCAGATGTAAGAGATGGATTGAAACCAGTACATAGAAGAA
Source organism: uncultured Cetobacterium sp. (assembly GCF_947038635.1). GTDB lineage: Bacteria > Fusobacteriota > Fusobacteriia > Fusobacteriales > Fusobacteriaceae > Cetobacterium_A. The sequence continues at coordinate 5,847 of NZ_CAMQXC010000016.1, forward strand.
TTTTATTTGCTATGAATGAAATGGGAATGACAAGTGATAAGCCATATAAAAAATCAGCAAGAATCGTTGGAGAAGTTTTAGGAAAATACCATCCACATGGAGATTCAGCAGTATATAATACAATGGTAAGAATGGCTCAAAACTTTGCTTATAGATATGAACTTGTAGATGGACACGGAAACTTTGGATCTATCGATGGAGATTCAGCAGCAGCAATGAGATATACGGAAGCTAGAATGTCTAAAATAAGTAATGAGTTATTAGAAGATATTGATAAAGATACAATAGATTTTAGAAAAAACTTTGACGATTCACTAGATGAGCCGATTGTATTACCAGCAAAACTTCCTAACCTTTTATTAAATGGAGCTACAGGAATTGCTGTAGGAATGGCAACAAATATTCCACCACATAACTTAGGTGAAGTTGTAGATGGAATACTAGCTCTAATAGATAATAAGGAAATAACACCAGTTCAATTAATGGAATACATAAAAGGTCCAGATTTTCCAACAGGAGCAATAATTGATGGAGAAGCAGGAATTTATGATGCTTATACAACTGGAAGAGGAAGAGTTAGAGTTAGAGGAAAAATTGAAATAGAAGAAGGAAAAAATGGTAGAGAAAGCTTAATAATAAAAGAGATTCCATACCAATTAAATAAAGCTTCTTTAATTGAAAAAATAGCTAACTTAGTAAAAGAGAAAAAAATAGTTGGAATATCAGACTTAAGAGATGAATCAGATAGAGATGGTATTAGAGTAGTTATAGAATTAAAAAAAGGTGAAGAGTCAGAGTTAGTTTTAAATTCACTATATAAATACACAGAGCTTCAAACAACATTTGGAATAATTATGCTAGCATTAGTTAATAATGTTCCAAGAGTATTAAACTTAAAAGAAATTTTAGACGAATACTTAAAGCATAGATTTGAAGTTATAACTAGAAGAACAAAATTTAATTTAAATAAAGCTGAGAGAAGAGCTCATATATTAAAAGGATTTATAATAGCCCTTGAAAATATTGATAGAGTTATTGAAATTGTTAGAGGGTCAGCAGATGGTAATGAAGCTAGAATAGCCTTAATTGATAAGTATGGATTCAGTGAAGAGCAAGCAAAAGCAATCTTAGATATGAGATTACAAAGATTAACTGGTCTTGAAAGAGATAAAATTGATAGAGAACATGAAGAGTTAAAAGCTTTAATAATTGAATTAAATAAAATTTTAGCAGATGATGATAGAGTTTATGAAATTATAAAAGATGAATTAAATGATATTAAAAATAAATACAATGACCCAAGAAGAACAACTATTGAAAAAGAGAGATTAGAGATAAGACCAGAAGATTTAATAAAAGATGATAGCGTTCTTGTTACTATAACGAATAGAGGATATGTAAAAAGAATGGAGCTAGATAAATATAAAGCTCAAAAAAGAGGTGGAAAGGGAGTTTCAACTCAAAATACTATAGAAGATGATTTTGTTGAGAGAATGGAAGTTATGTCAAACTTAGATACAATGATGATTTTCACAGATAAAGGTAGAGTTTTCCACTTAAAAGTTTATCAAATTCCAGAATCTTCAAAACAGGCTAGAGGAAGACTTATAGGAAACTTAATCAAATTAAAGGAAGATGAGAAAGTTAGAGAAATAATAAAAATAAGAGAGTTTAGCCAAGATAAAGAACTTGTATTTGTAACTAGAGATGGAATGGTTAAAAAGACTAATTTAAGTGAATACAAAAATATAAATACTGCTGGATTAAAAGCAATTAAATTAAGAGATGGAGATGACATAATATTTGTTGGAATCTTACCAGTTGATTCAAAAGAACAGATTTTCTTAGCAACAAAATTAGGACACTCAATTAGATTCTCTAAAGATGATGTAAGACCAACTGGAAGAGATACAAGTGGAGTAAAAGGAATATCTCTTAGAGCTAAAGATAAAGTAATATCAGCACTATTAATAGATGATGCAGCAAATGAGACTATTTTAACTATTACAGAGAATGGATATGGAAAAAGAACAAGAGTAGATGAGTATCCATTACAGTCTAGAAGTGGTAAAGGTGTTATAAATATAAGATGTAGTGATAAGAACGGAGAAGTTGTAGCAGTAAAACCTGTTAAAGATGAAGAAGAATTAATGGTAATAACATCATCAGGAATTGTTATAAGAACTTCAGTAAATCAAATCTCAATAATTGGAAGAGCAACTCAAGGTGTAAAAATTATGAGAGTAAATGAATCAGAATCTGAAAAAGTTGTATCAATAGCAAGTTTTAAAGAGGAAGATGCAGAAGAAGCAACTCAAGAATAATTTAAGTCTATAGGAGGAGTTATTATGAAAAAAGTTTTAGTTGTATTTGGAGAAGGATCAAAAAAAAATGTACTAATAGATAGCGCAATATTTTTTAAAGAGAAATTTGGATACGAAATAGTCCCACTATATGTGAAAGATGTTAGAAGGGATGAGATTATACCAGCAACAATGGATGGAATGATAGTAAACTTAAGTAATAACTCCTTCTCACAAGAAAGAGATGCCTTTGAAGAAGAGGAAGTAAAACATCTACAAGAAAAATTGAAATTAAGAGGAATAAATTCAGTATTAAATGTTGAATTTGGATTTCCATGGGATATAATTAAAGAGTATATGAAGCTTGCCGATCTATTACTTTTTGAAAAAGGTGAGGCTTTATCAGAGTCAGCTGTAACAGTATTAAAAAATCACTTTAAACCAATTGTTATGGTAGGAGAAAAAGCTATAACATCTTTAGAAAAAGTTGGAATTTCAAGTGATGATGGTGTAAAAATAAATAAAAGTGTATTTTCTTTTATAAATATTTTTCCAGAGATAAAAGATTTTGTAATGTTAACTTTACTTTATAAGATAGAGGATAATACATTATTAAAATATTTAAAAGAAAAAGAAAAAGTTGTAGAATGGAAAAATTTTGATGGAGAAACAGCTAAAGAAGAGTATTTAAATGAAGTTAATAATTTAGATCTTTTAATTATGGGAAATTTGAGTAGAGGTTATTTCTTTGAAAAAATTACAGGAAAAAAAGGATTAAATATTATGGAAAAATCTCAAACATCAATATTTATAGGATAGAGTGAATATGAAAATATTAATAGTTACAGATTCTCATGGAAACACAAATAAAATTTATGATATAATATCACAGGAAAGTCCTAATATAATAATATGGACAGGTGATCATAGTTGGGATGGTGAAGAGTGTTCTTTTGCTTTTCCAGATATAAAGTTTTATATTGTTAGAGGAAACTGTGATATCTTTGATAGAAAATTTAATGATAATGAAATATTAGATATAGATGGAATAAAAATATTTATAACGCATGGACACCTTTATAACGTAAAAAAAGAGATGTATACTTTAGAAGCAATAGCTGAAAGATATGATGTAGATGCTGTTTGTTTTGGGCATACTCATATTCCATATTATGAAGAAAAGAATGGAATAAAATACTTTAATCCAGGAGCTTTAAAGGATAATAGATATGGAGTATTGCTAATTGAAAATAAAAAGCTAAATTTTAGTTATAAAGAGATAAAATAAAAAGCCTTGTTTTAGGAGGAAACAAATGAAAAATAAGCTGAATGCTTTAAAGGATGAAGCTAGTTTAATAATCCAAAAAGCAGCAACACTACAAGAAATGGATGAAATTAGAGTTAAGTATTTAGGAAAAAAAGGTGAGTTTACTGAAATTTCTAAATCTATGAGAGATTTATCACCAGAAGAAAGACCTGCTTTTGGACAAATGGTAAATGATGTAAAAACAGTTATAACAACTTTAATCGAAGAAAAAACAACAGAGATTAAAAATAAGGTGAAGAAAGAACAATTAGAATCTGAAACTTTAGATATTTCTCTTCCAGGTAGAGAGGTTTCTACAGGAGGATTACATCCGATAACAGAAACTATGAACTTCTTAAAAAATATATTTGTGGAAATGGGGTTTGATGTTGCAGAGGGACCAGAGGTAGAATTTACTTCTTACAACTTTGATGCGTTAAATATTCCAGAAACACATCCATCAAGAGATTTACAAGATACATTTTATATGAGTGAAAATGTAGTTTTAAGAACACATACATCACCAGTACAAGCTAGATATATGGAAAAACATCAACCACCGTTTAGAATGGTTTGTCCAGGAAAAGTATATAGAAATGACTATGATATATCTCATACACCAATGTTCCACCAAATGGAAGGATTAATGGTAGGACCAGAAGTATCTTTTGCTAATTTAAAAGCTATGTTAGAGCAATTTGTAACAAGAGTATTTGGAGAAACTAAAGTTAGATTTAGACCACACTTCTTCCCATTCACAGAGCCAAGTGCTGAAATGGATGTACAATGTGTAATCTGTAAAGGTGAAGGGTGCAGACTTTGTAAACATAGTGGATGGTTAGAAATAATGGGATGTGGAATGGTTGATCCAGCTGTTTTAGAAGCTGTAGGATATGACCCAGAAGAAGTATCAGGATTTGCATTTGGAATGGGAATAGAAAGAATTACAATGCTAAGGTATGGTATTGATGATTTAAGAGCATTCTTTGAAAATGATGTAAGATTCTTAAAGCAATTTAAATAAAAGGTGGAGGCATATAATGTTAATTTCGTTGGATTGGTTGAAGCAATATGTCGATATAAAAGAGGACATAAAAGAGCTAGAAAACACATTGACTATGATTGGTCAAGAGGTTGAAGCTATAGAGGAGCAAGGAAAAGAATTAGCAAAAGTAGTTATTGGACAGATAACAGAGTATGGGAAACATCCTGAAGCTGAAAAATTAACACTTTTAAAAGTTAATATAGGTGAAGAAGAGGAGCTACAAATAGTATGTGGAGCTCCAAATCATAAACTAGGAGATAAAGTTGTTGTAGCAACTATTGGAGCAGTTTTACCAGGAGACTTTAAAATAAAGAAAAGCAAAATAAGAGGTGTAGAATCTCAAGGTATGCTTTGTTCAGAGGTAGAGCTTGGACTTGGAAATGATGGAGATGGAATTATAATACTTTCAGAAGATGCTCCATTAGGTGTAGAATACAGAGTTTATAAAAAATTAAATGATGTAATTTTTGAATTAGAAATAACGCCAAATAGACCAGATTGTTTATCTTATATAGGAATAGCTAGAGAGATAGCTGCTTATTATGGAAGAAAAATAAAATGTCCTGAGTTTGAATCTAAAAAGATAATAGAGAGTATAAATACTGGGCATATAGATGTAAGAATCGAAGATAAAGAGAGATGTAAAAGATTCTCAGGAAAAGTTATAAAAAATATAAAAGTTCAAGAGTCTCCAGAGTGGTTAAAGAATAGATTAATTTCAATGGGATTAAAGCCAATAAATAATGTTGTAGATGCAACAAATTATATTTTATTTGAATGCAATCAACCTTTACATGCTTATGATTTAACAAAAATCAATGACAGAAAAATAGTTGTTAGAAAAGCATTAAATGGCGAAAAAATAGTGACATTAGATGGAGTTGAAAGAGAACTAAATAAAGGTGAACTAGTTATTGCAGATGCTGAAAAACCTTTAGGAATAGCAGGAATAATGGGTGGAGAATCAAGTAAAGTAACAGAGGAAACAACTGAAATTTTCTTAGAATGTGCATACTTTACTCCAGAAAATATAAGAAAAACATCTAAAGAACTAGGTTTATCAAGTGATTCTTCTTACAGATTTGAAAGAGGATTAGATATAGAAAATACTGCTGAAGTTTTAGAAAGAGCAGCAGATTTAATTTCTCAACTAACAGGTGGAGAAATTTTAGAAGGATGTATCGATAAATATATTGAAAAATATGAAAAAATAGAAATTCCTTTAAATATTGAAAAGTTAAGAAAGTTTATGGGAAAAAATATAGAGATTGATGTAGTAGGAAAGATACTTACTAATTTAGGTATAAATATAAAAACATTAAACTCTACAACAATAATAGCAACACCACCATCTTATAGAGGAGATTTGACTAGAACAGCAGATCTTTATGAAGAAATAATAAGAATGTATGGTTTTGATAATATAGAAAATAAGATGCCAGAAGAAAATATAAGACCTGGAGTTAAAGATTCAATGACTGTTGTTGTTGATGAAGCTAAAGAAATATTAGCAAAATTAGGATTACAAGAAGTAATAAACTATAGTTTTATTTCAAAAGATGCTATAAAAATGTTAGGAATAACAGAACCTACATTGGAAATAACAAATCCAATTAGTGATGATATGGCAGTTATGAGACCAACATTAATTTATAGTTTGTTAGCAAACGTAAGAGATAATTTAAATAGAAATCAAAATGGTTTAAGATTTTTCGAGGTATCAAGAGTATTTACTCCAAAAGAGGATGGATTAGCAAATGAAACATTAAGAGCTTCAATAGCTCTTGCAGGAAAAACTTTTAAAACATTATGGGATCCAAAGCCAGAAGCGATGGACTTCTATACTTTAAAAGGATTTGTTGAAAAATTCTTAGAATATATGGGAGTAACTAGATATCAACTAGATAGATCAGAGGATAACAACTTCCATCCAGGAAGAAGTGCTGATATAAGAATAGGAAAAGTTAAAATAGGAACTTTTGGAGAAATTCACCCAGAGTTAGCAGAAAATATGGACATTAAAAGAGAGAGAGCATACGTAGCTGAACTTGATTTAACAACTCTATTAAATTATAGAGCTAAAAAAGTTAAATATGAGAGAATTGTAAAATATCCTGAAGTTACTAGAGACTTAGCAGTTGTTTTAGATAGAGATGTACTAGTTGGAAAGATGTTAGAAGATATCAAAAAGTCATCAAATCTAATCGAAAGTGTTGCTATATTTGACGTTTACCAAGGAGAGAAAATAGAAGCTGATAAAAAATCAGTTGCTATAAGCATCGTTTTAAGAAAGAAGGATGGAACTCTTGAGGAAAGCGATATCAATATAACTGTTGATAAAATCTTAAAATTAATAGCTAAAAACTATAACGGAGAGATTAGACAGTAAAATTTTTAATTAAAAGTTCAGGAGGAAAAATGGATTCACTAAGAGAATTATTTAAGGTTGGAAATGGACCATCAAGCTCTCATACAATGGGGCCAGAGAGAGCGGCAAAAAGATTTAAGGCAGAAAACCCAAATGCAGCAAGTTACAAAGTAGAGTTATACGGGTCACTTGCATTAACAGGAAAAGGGCACTTAACAGACTATATAATAATAGAAACGTTAAAGCCTAAATCTACAGAAATAGTATGGATGCCAGAGTATGTTCATCCGTATCACACTAACGGTATGAAGTTTATCGCTTTAGATAATGAAGGAAACGAGTTAAATTCTTGGTTAGTATTCTCTGTTGGTGGAGGAACTATAATGGAAGAAGGACAACAAAGACAGGGTGGATCAAGAGTTTATTCTTTTGGAACAATGGCTGAAATTATGTCATGGTGTGAAAAAAATAAAAAAGAATTATGGGAATTTGTTACTGAAAATGAAGGGGAATCAATTTGGTATTTCTTAGATCAAATAAGAACAGCTTTAGAAGCTTCTGTTCAATCAGGACTTTCTAAAAATGGAATTTTACCAGGAACAATAAGATTACAAAGAAGAGCTCAATCGTTCTATAGAAAAGCAAGAAACGATAAATCTAGAGGTGGATTTGTTGGAAGAATATTTGCTTACACATTAGCTGTGTCTGAAGAGAATGGAGGAGGAGGTAGAGTTGTTACTGCCCCTACTTGTGGAGCTGCAGGAGTAATTCCTGGATTAATGTACGCCTTAAAAGAGGAGTATAACTTAACAAATGAAGAAGTATTAAAAGGTCTTGCTATAGCTGGACTAATCGGTAACATTATAAAAGAAAATGCTACAATATCTGGAGCAGAGGGTGGATGTCAAGCAGAAGTTGGATCAGCTTGTGCAATGGCAGCAGCAATGGCATGTTTCATATTAGGTGGATCATTAGAGCAAATCGAATATGCAGCAGAAATGGCATTAGAGCACCACTTAGGATTAACTTGTGACCCAGTTGGAGGATATGTTCAAATACCTTGTATAGAAAGAAACGCAGCGGCGGCAGTAAGAGCTTTAGATGCAGCACAGTATGCTTTATATACAGATGGAAAGCATAGCATTTCTTTTGACCAAGTTGTAAAAACTATGGGAGAAACAGGAAGAGACTTAAAAGAGGAGTATAAAGAAACTTCTCTAGGAGGACTTGCAAAATACCAATTTGATGGGAATTGCTAATAAAACCTTTTGAAAGAGAGAATCTTAGATTCTCTCTTTCTTTATAGTTATAATTTAGGAGGAAAGATGAAGTTAATAGTTGGATTAGGAAATCCTGGAAAAGAATATGAAAGAACAAGACATAATGTTGGATTTGATATAATTGATGAGTTTGCAGAAAAAAATGGATTCAATCCATTTAAAGAAAAGTTTCAAGGATTATTAACAGAAAAAACAGTGAATGGAGAAAAAGTAATTTTATTAAAACCTCAAACATATATGAATTTAAGTGGTAATTCAATAATTCAAGTTGTTAAATTTTATAAAATAGATCCAGTGGAAGATTTAGTTGTTGTTTATGATGATATGGATTTACCTTTAGGAAAATTAAGAGTAAAAATAAATGGAAGTGCTGGCGGTCACAATGGAATAAAATCTATAATATCACATTTAGGTCAGGATTTTATGAGAGTAAAATGTGGAATAGGGAAAGCAAAAAATAAAGATGAAAATATTAATTTTGTTTTAGGTAGGTTTACAAAAGAGGAGTCAGAGGTTGTAAATCCTATGTTTTCAAGTGTGATTTCTTTATTGGATGATGTATTAAAAAACACTCAAATAGACAAAATCATGCAGAAATATAACAAAAAGTAACACAAAAAAGCAAAAAAATAGCTCAAAAAAGTTGTTAAATATAAATAAATATGTTATTCTAACAATGGAATATAGTTTGTTAACTACAAAGGAGGGAATATTTTTATGAAATTCTTCGGATTCAAAGGGGGAGTACATCCACCTGAAAATAAGATCCAAACAGAAAATCAAGCTGTAGAGATTTTAGCAGCACCTAAAATGGTTTTCATCCCACTTCTTCAGCATATAGGGGTTCCTTTAACGCCTTGCGTAGAAATTGGAGAAAGAGTTTTAAAGGGACAAATAATAGCTGATTCAGAAGCTTTTTTATCAGTTCCTGTGCATGCATCAGTAAGTGGTATAGTAAAAAAAATTGAAAACTTACCATTTCCATTGATGGGAAATGTGCAAACAATTGTAATTGAAAATGATGAACAAGAGGAGTGGACAACTCTAGAGAAATTACCAGAGTGGAAAAATTCGACTAAAGAGGAGTTGTTAAAAGCAATAAGATCTAAAGGAATCGTAGGTCTTGGAGGGGCAGCTTTCCCAACGCACGTAAAATTAAATCCACCAGCAGATGTAAAAATAGAGATATTACTACTAAATGGAGCTGAGTGTGAACCATATCTAAACTCTGACAATAGAGTTATGATTGAAGAACCTTCAAAAGTTATAGAGGGTATAAAAATAATGAAACATATACTAAATGTAGATAGTGCTGTTATTGGAATTGAAGATAATAAGCCAGAGGCAATAGAGGCTATGAGAAAAGCTTGCCAAGGGACAAATATAGAAGTTATGCCACTAAAGACTATGTATCCACAAGGTGGAGAGAAATCTTTAATAAAAGCTATATTAAATAAAGAGGTACCTTCAGGAAAGCTACCTTCGGCAGTTGGTGTAGTTGTTAACAATACAACGACAGCAGCAGCGATATATGATGCTATTGTAAATGGATTACCTTTACTAGATAAAGTTGTAACTGTTACTGGAAAAGGAATAGAACAACCTAAAAACTTAAAAGCTGTTATAGGAACACCTATATCATTACTTTTAGAAAATTGTGGGTATAAAGAAGAAGTAGTAGAGAAAATAGTTATGGGTGGACCTATGATGGGTATGGCTCAATTAACTTTAGAGGTACCTGTTATAAAAGGAACTTCAGGATTACTAGCTCTAACGAAAGAAGAAACAAATTATTGTAAGCCAAAAGCTTGTATAGGCTGTGGAAAATGTGTTGATGCATGTCCTATGTCATTAGAACCAATAATGTATGCTAGATTAGCAGAGTTTTCACAATGGGAAGAGATGGCAAAATACCACTTGATGGATTGTATCGAGTGTGGTTCTTGTGCTTACATATGTCCAGCTAATAGACCACTAACAGAAGCAATAAAAATTGGAAAAGCTAAACTTAGAACAATGAAAAAGTAGGAGGAAAAAAGTGGCAAAAATTTTAAAAATGGGGCCATCGCCTCATATCAGAACTAAGGAAACTGTTGATGACGTAATGTACGATGTAATAATAGCATTACTTCCAGCACTTTTAGCAGCATGCTATTTTTTTGGAATTAGAGCAATAGTAGTAACAGCAGTATCTATTTTATCTTGTATGGTAACTGAGTTTGTATGTCAAAAATTAATGAAACAAGATGTACAAATTTTTGATGGAAGTGCTATTATAACAGGAATTTTATACGCTTTTGTAATACCACCATATATGTCTTTAGTGTATGTTATAGTTGGAGCTGTAGTTTCAATAGCTCTAGGAAAAATGGTATTTGGTGGATTAGGGCATAACATATTTAATCCAGCTTTAGTTGGAAGAGCATTTGTTCAAGCATCTTGGCCAGTTGCAATAACAACATTTATGTATGATGATGTTGGAGGAGCTACTCTTTTAGATGCAATGAAAAGAGGTTTATCAACAGATAATGCTTTAATAGAAAGTGGAAATCTTTATTTAAATACATTTATAGGTAGAATGGGGGGTTGTTTAGGAGAAACATCTGTCTTAGCTCTTCTTTTAGGTGGAGCATATTTAATCTATAAAAAGCAAATAGATTGGAAAGTACCAGCAATAATGATTGGAACAGTGTTTGCAGGTTCTCTTATAGCTGGAGCAGACCCATTTTTACATATCTTTTCAGGAGGATTATTTTTAGGAGCATTCTTCATGGCAACAGATATGGTAACTTCACCTCATACGCCAAAAGGAAGAGCTATTTTTGCTTTTGGTATAGGAGTTTTAGTATCATTAATTAGATTTAAAGGTGGTTATCCAGAAGGAGTTGCTTATTCAATTCTTATAATGAATGGATTTGTACCTTTAATTAATAGATATACAAGCCCTAAAAAATTTGGGGAGGTAAAATAATGGAAAGAAATAGATTTGTACATTATGGTATTGTTTTAACACTAATAGCGTCAATCTCTGCTGGAATTTTATCTGTAGTTAACGGAGCAACACAAAAAGTTATAAAGGAAAATGAAAAAGCAGCAGTAAATGCAGCAAGAATAATGGTTTTACCAAAAGCTGAATCATTTGATGAGAATGCAATAGTAAAGGTAGACGAATTAGAATTTATTCCTGGAAATGGATCAAATGGAAAGCCTGTTGGATATGTAGTAACAATTTCTCAGCCAGGTTATGCTGCTAATATAGATTTTGTATTAGGAATTGATAGAAGAGGAAGAGTAACTGGACTAAATATAATAGGAAGTCAGGAAACACCTGGGCTAGGATCAAAAATATTAGATCCAGAGTGGCAAAAGAAAGCTATTGGAAAAGATGCTTCTTATGAATTTAATAAATCAGCAGATGGTTTTGCAGGAGCTACAATATCACCAAATGCTGTTTATACAGGAATTAAAAGAGCTCTAAATAGTTTTAATAGTGGGGTGAATAAAAAATAATGGCAAAATCAAATAAAGAGATATTATTAAATGGAATAATTAAAGAAAATCCAGTATTTGTACTTTTACTTGGACTATGTCCAACACTAGGAGTTACATCATCATCAATAAATGGAATGGCAATGGGACTTGCAACAATGTCAGTAATTGTTTTCTCAAATATGTTAATATCGATGATAAAAAGCTTTATTCCTGATAAAGTTAGAATTCCTGCATTTATAATGGTAATAGCATCATTAGTTACTATAGTTGAGATGGTTATGAAAGCATATTTACCAGATTTATATAAAGTTTTAGGATTATTTATTCCTCTGATTGTTGTTAACTGTATTGTACTTGGTAGAGCTGAAAGTTTTGCATCAAAAAATACGGTATTTAAATCAATATTAGATGGAATTGGAGCAGGATTAGGATTTACATTAGCTCTAACTCTTTTAGGAACAATTAGAGAGATATTAGGAAATGGAACAGCTTTTGGAATATCTGTAACACCAGCTTCATTTACACCAGCTTTAATATTTATCTTAGCACCTGGTGCATTTATAACAATAGGATTTATAATTGCTACTCAGAACTATATTAAAGCTAGAAAGAGTGGGGTGAAATAAAAAATGGATTTTGCAAAAATATTCAGTTTAATAATAACAGCAATTTTTATTCAAAATATAATATTTGCTAAATTTTTAGGAATTTGTCCATTTATGGGAGTTTCTAAAAAAGTTGAGTCATCAATAGGAATGGGTATGGCAGTAACATTTGTTATGTCATTAGCTTCAGGAGTAACATGGACAATTTATAACTATCTATTAGTACCATTACAATTAGAGTATTTACAAACAATAGCTTTTATATTAATAATAGCTTCATTAGTACAATTTGTAGAGATGGCGATTCAAAAGACGTCACCAAATTTATATAAAGCTTTGGGAGTTTTTCTACCGCTTATAACAACAAACTGTGCTGTGTTAGGTATTGCTATTTTAAATATTCAACAAGAGTATAACTTCATAGAGTCTGTTATAAATGGAGCAGCTGTAGCGATTGGATTTACATTAGCTCTAGTATTATTAGCAGGAATAAGAGAAAGAATAGAATATGCAGCTATTCCAGGACCATTTAAAGGAGTTCCTATAGCGTTTATTTCAGCAGGACTTTTAGCAATGGCTTTTATGGGATTCAGCGGAATGCAAATATAGATTGGAGGTAGGTTAATGGAATCAATATTATTTCCTGTTTTATCGTTAGGAGGAACAGGGTTAGCAATGGGACTATTTTTAGCCTATGCTTCTAAGAAGTTTGAAGTGAAGGTTGATGAAAAAGTAGAAGCTATTCAAGGAATACTTCCTGGAATAAATTGTGGAGCATGTGGATATCCAGGATGTTCTGGTTATGCAGAAGCAATTGCTCTAAATGGAGCAGAAATGACAGCATGTTCACCAGGTGGACCAGCAGTTGCATCAGAAATAGCAAAAGTTATGGGAGCTACTGTTGATTTGTCAGGACCTAAAATGGTAGCAAAGTTATTGTGTCAGGGAGATTGTACTAAAACAACAAAGACATATGAATTTGAAGGTGAATTAACAACTTGTTCTGCAATAAATCTATATGCAGGTGGTGATAAATCTTGTAAATACGGTTGCTTAGGATATGGAGATTGTGTTAAGGTTTGTCCAGTAAATGCAATAACAGTTACTGAAAAAGGAATTGTAAATATAGATGAAGAGAAATGTGTATCGTGTAAAAAATGTGTTTCAACATGTCCAAAAAGATTAATAGAGATGTTACCAATGAATAAAAGAGTAACGGTTAATTGCATGTCAAGAGATAAGGGAGTAGTTGCTAGAAAAGCTTGTACAGTAGCATGTATAGCTTGTGGACTTTGTCAGAAAGCCTGTCCAGTAGATGCAATTGAAATAAAAAATAATGTGGCAAGAATAGACCCAGAAAAATGTGTAGAGTGTGGATTATGTGCTGTAAAGTGTCCAACTAAAGCTATAAATAGTGAAGTTAAAGAAATAAAAAAAGCAGAAATAATTGAAGAAAAATGTATTGGATGTACAGCATGTGCTAGAGTTTGTCCAGTTAAATGTATAGAGGGAGAAGTTAAGCAAAAACATAAAATTGATCAATCTAAATGTATAGGTTGCCAATTGTGTTATGATAAGTGCAAATTCTCAGCTATAAAAATTAATATTCAAAATTTATAAAAAAAAGATGAGGATATCCTCATCTTTTATTATTTTACAGCGATAACTTCAATTTCAACCTTAACATCTCTAGGTAATCTAGCAACTTCAACACAAGCTCTAGCAGGTTTAACTTCTCCTAAATATTCAGCATAAACTTCATTAATAGCAGCAAAATCGTTCATATCTTTAATGAAAACTCCAGCTTTAACAACATCTTTTAATGAATATCCAGCTTCTTCTAAAATAGCTTTAACATTTTCTAATGATTGTCTAGTTTGCTCTTTAACATCTTCTGATATAACAGTCATAGTCTCAGGAACAAATGGAATTTGTCCAGAAACGTATAAAGTTCCATTTACTTCAATTGCTTGTGAGTAAGGACCAATAGCTGCAGGAGCTTTACTAGTGTTGATAACTTTCTTCATTATAAATACCTCCCAATTAAATTTAGATAGTTAAATTTTAACATAAAATTATTATATAAACAACCTACAAAATACTAATTTATGGGAGTTATAAAAATTAGTATTGTGAATAAAATCACATTTTTTCATAAAAAAATGTAGAATTAACAAAGTTAAAAAGTAAAATAATGTAAAGTATACATTAAATGTGTTAAACGTGTGTTGAAATGTCTTAAAAATAAACATTAAATTTAAAAAAATACTTTACTTTTTGTAAAGTGTAGAGTATAATTAATTCTGTGAGAAAAAAAGTTAAAATTGACGTATTGTTATTTTTTTAACAAGCATGTCGAAGGAAAGAGGGAAAATGGAATTATTAAAAGGTACAGTGTTATTATTATTGGTTTTAGCATTCTTTACTGGATTTAGCTTAAAAGCACCAAGAGGAATGAAAGCTATGGGTGCTCTAGCAGGAGCAGCAACAGCAAGTTTCCTAGTAGAAGCTTTCCAATTATATGTTGGTGGAGATCTTTTAGGAATTAAGTTTTTAGGAGAGGTTGGAGCCTCAGCAGGATCAATGGGAGGAGTTGCAGCAGCAATTTTAGTACCATTAGCTTTAGGAGTAAGTCCTGTTTATGCAGTTTTATTAGGTGTAGTTTGTGGAGGAATGGGAATCATCCCTGGATTTATCGCCGGATATGTAATGTCATTTATTATTCCTAAGTTAGAGGAAAAAATACCTGACGGTTTAGATTTAATTGTAATTATTTGTTTAGCAGCACCTTTAGGAAGAGGAATAGCTCAGTTTGTTTCTCCTGGAGTTACATTTGCTTTACAAACAATTGGAGATATAATTATTGCTGCGCAATCAGCTAGTCCATATGTAATGGCATTTATCTTAGGAGGAGTTATAACAGTAGTTGCTACAGCTCCAATAAGTTCAATGGCTTTAACAGCAATGTTAGGATTAACTGGTTTACCAATGGCAATAGGAGCATTATCAGTAATGGCTTCATCATTTATGAACTTTGTATTCTTCGATAGAATGAAGTTTGGAGATAGATCAACAACAATAGCTGTTGCTATCGAACCATTAACTCAAGCAGATATAATTTCTGCAAATCCAATTCCAGTATTTACTACTAACTTTATTGGTGGAGGAATAGCTGGTATGATTGTTAACTATTTTGGATTAATTAACAACGCTACAGGAACAGCAACACCAATCGCTGGTTTCGCAGTAATGTTTGGATTCAATCCTGCTAAAGAGGTATTAATTACAGCTGGATTATGTGCTGTAGCTGGTATTGCAACAGGATATATAGGATCAATCGTATTTAAAAATTATAAAATTAAAACTGTTTCTGAAATAAGAGGATAATAGTTATATAAGAAAGTTCCAGTTCTACTGGAACTTTTTTTTACTAAAAATTTGATAAAATATAAAAAATAATGTATACTCATAAAAATGTATAAAAAAATAAAAGGGGGTAAAAAATGAATACAAAAACAAAAGGAAGTTTTAAGGGATTAATTCCTTTTTTAGTTTTCATTGGGTTTTATTTAGGAAGTGGAATTATTTTAGATTCTATGGGCGTAGAGTTAGCTTTTTATCAATTACCAGCTCCAGTTGCTATTTTTCCTGGAATAATTGTAGCATTTTTACTATTTAAAGGTAGTATAAAAGAGAAGTTTGAAACTTTTTTAGAAGGATGTGGGCACCAAGACATTATAACAATGTGTATAATATATCTTTTAGCTGGTGGATTTGCAATTGTGTCAAAGTCTATGGGTGGAGTTGATTCAACAGTAAATTTAGGATTAACTTATGTTCCGTCACACTATATAGCTCCAGGGTTATTTGTAATTGCGGGATTTATTTCAACAGCTACTGGAACATCAGTAGGATCAATTGTATCTTTAGCACCAATAGCAGTAGGATTAGCAGAAAAAAGCGGTGTTTCAATGCCGTTAGTTTTAGCGGCCTTGATGGGTGGAGCAATGTTTGGAGATAATCTTTCGATAATTTCTGATACGACAATTGCTGCAACAAGAACTCAAGGTGTTGAAATGAAAGATAAATTTAGAGTAAATATAAAAATAGCAGCACCAGCAGCAATTTTAACATTAATACTTTTAATAGTTTTTGGAAAACCAGAAATAGCGCCAGAAACTGGAGTTTATGTTTTTAATATAGTAAAAGTATTGCCATATATATTTGTTTTAACTTTATCTCTGATTGGTATAAATGTTTTTGTTGTATTAACAGCAGGAATAGCACTATCAGGAGCTATAGGATTATTCTATGGTGATTTTACTTGGTTAGGATATGCAAAAGAGATTTACAATGGATTTACTGGAATGACAGAGATATTTTTATTATCTCTTTTAACAGGTGGATTAGCATCATTAGTAACTAAAGCTGGTGGTGTAGATTGGATAATGAATACAATTGAAAAAAGAATAAAGGGTGTTAAAAGTGCTCAAATGGGAATGGCTTTGTTAGTAACATTAACAGATATGGCTGTAGCTAACAATACTGTGGCTATCATTATAAATGGACCAATAGCCAAGAAAATATCTGATAGATATGGAGTAGATCCTAAGAAAAGTGCTTCTGTTTTAGATATATTTTCATGTATCGCTCAAGGAGCAATCCCTTATGGAGCTCAAATGCTTATAATGCTAAGCTTTGCAGGAGGAAAAGTTTCTCCATTTGATATAATACCATTATTATGGTATCAAATGATATTAGCCATATTTACAATAGGATATATTTTTTATAATCCAAAAGAATCATAAAAAGGAAGATGTCAAATGTCAGTTTCTAAAAATTATCTTTACAATGTTTTACTAATAATAAGTAATACAATATTTCCAATAATAACATTTCCTTATATTTCTAGGGTATTAATGCCAGAATATTTAGGGAAAGTATATTTTGTACAAGGAGTTGTAGCTTATTTTTTAATACTTTCAGTATTAGGAGCTCCAAATTATGGAATAAAAGAGTTATCGAAGGCTAAAGGGATAGGCGATTGGTTAGAGTTCAAAAAAATATTTACTGAATTATTTATAATGACAATTTTAAGTAGTATAGGATCTTTAATTCTTTTATTAGCTACAGTTCAATTATATGGAAAATTTTATCAAGAAAAATTAATATTCTATATTTTTGCAATTCAAGTTTTGTTTGAATGTTTTCATATAAATCATTTTTTTATTGTTATGGAAAATCATAAGAGAAGATTAATAAGATCATTTACAATTAGAATTTTATCATTAGGATTTTTATTTTATTTTATAAAAACACCGAATGATTATTATTTGTATGCTTTGCTATTAGTTATTCCAGAAGTATTAGCAAGAGTTATAGATGTTATCAGTGTAAGAAAATATTTTTACTTTAAAGATTTAAATTTTAAAAGGCATACGAATAGCATGTTTATAATTTTTCTATATATTTTTACAATTGGAATATATGGAAGTATTGATACAACAATGCTAGGAATTATGATAAATGATATTGAAGTTGGATTATATACAGCAGCCGTTAAGATGTATAAAATGGTTTTACCAGTAATTTTGACTTTAGGAACAGTACTATCTCCAAGAATTATTGGAGCTATAAAGAGAAAAGAGAAAGAAAATATCTATAAAAATATGGATATTTTTATAGATTATTGTTTTATAGTTGGAGTTCCAGCTACTTTACTTATGATGCTTTTAGCTAGAGAGTTTACACTTTTGTTTTCTGGACCAGATTTTAAAGGAGCTATAGAGACGATGATAATAATGTCGCCATGTTTAGGTTTTTTAGCCTTAGGTACTTTTATTGGTGGACAAGTTATGCTACCGAATGATTTGGAAAAAGATATATTGATAATTTCTATATTTGGAGTATTTTTAAATATAGGATTAAATTATTTTTTAATTCCAGCTTATTTAAGAAATGGAGCAGCATTAGCAACATTAATTACTGAAGTAATAGTTGCATTAATTAAAATTGGTAAAATGAAAAAATTATATGTTGATTATAAAATTTTAACAAAAGATAGAGTTTTAACAGTTTTCGTAGGAGTTGTAATATCTTACGGTATTTATTTAAAAATTGGATATATCAGAGAGTTTGGAAATTTAATAACTTTATTAATAATTCCTATGTTATATGGAATTATATATTTTTTAATATTGATTCTTTTAAAAAATAAAAGAATTTTAAGTTGGCTTGTATTTATAAAAAAAAGATTGCATATTTAGTGCAATCTTTTTTATTTATACATTTTATCTAAGTTTTCCTTAAGTTTTGAGATACTGTTATTATTTAAGTGAACAATTGGTATATTTTGAGTTTTACAAACTTTATTACAATTATTCAAAAGATTATGACTAACTAAGTTAGTAAAAATTATGCACATTTCACAGTTTTTAATTTTTTTACAAAAATTAGGACATTGAGTATTGTAAACTTTTCCTTTTAAATTATAAGATTTTAATAATTCTAAATATTCTCTTTCTCCTCTTTTTAGGCCACCAACAATAGCAATCATTTCTTTACCTCCCCTTTTTATGAAACTTTGATATTTTCTTTGTTTTTAAATTGTATATATCTATCACACTGCTTTTTTCGATCGTATCCCAACATAATACCAAGAATAAAATCCTCTTCAGGTGAATATTCGGATAAGTTAGATTTGTTAATTTTTTTAATAACGTTAATACAAGAATCATCTCCAAAAAAGACGTTGTATCTTCCATTTTTTATTTTATATATTTTATAAGCTATATTTTTTGAATTTAATCTATTTTCTACAAAACTTAGTAAGTCTTCAGAAATAGTATGTAAAATAAGATTTCTTATTCCTTTTTCAAATTCATATATGTGATGAATAAAAACTTGCATAAACTACCTCCAAAAATTTGA
This sequence comes from uncultured Cetobacterium sp., assembly GCF_947038635.1. GTDB lineage: Bacteria > Fusobacteriota > Fusobacteriia > Fusobacteriales > Fusobacteriaceae > Cetobacterium_A. The sequence continues at coordinate 25,176 of NZ_CAMQXC010000016.1, forward strand.
TATAAAAATATTAACATAATAAACTTTATATGTCAATTATTTTTATAATCAAAATATTTTTATAAAAAAGTAAAGTGGCTAGCCACTTTACTTTTTAAATATTAAACTTTCTATAATTTTTGTCATTCCACTATTATTATTAGAAGTTGAAATAAATTTACAAATATCTTTTATTTCTGGTTTTGCATTTTCAACACAAGTAGGCATTCCAGCTACTTTAAGCATTGGAATATCATTATAAGAATCTCCAACGACAATTATTTCATCCTGATGTATTCCTAATTTATTAGCCAATTTTAGAAGTGAACTGCCTTTATCAACACCTAATTTAGTAACTTCTAAGAAAAAAGGTTTTGATATAGCAATAGAAAATTGATTTCCAAGTTCACTGTTTAATTTTTTTTCTACTTGTTTTAAATATTCTGGTTCTTCTAACATAATACATTTAACACAATCTTTATCAACTGTAGCTTTAAAATTTTTAACTTTTTCAAAAGGCATTTTAGTTAACTCAACCTCGACTTCAATATATGAGCTATAATCTTCAGAAATAATTGAGTCATCTAAATAAGTTATTATTTCAACATTATTATTTTTACTAAAATCATAGAGAAGATGAATCTCATCTTTAGTAAGAGTTTCTTCTAAAATATTCTTACCAGTTTTACAATTGGTTATAATAGAGCCATTATAAGAAAGAATGTAACTACCAAATTTATCTAATTTTAATTCTTGTGCTAAGTCTCTCATTGCGTACGTTGGCCTTCCAGAAGCAAGAACAAATATAACCCCATTTTCCTGTGCTTTCATTATAGACTCTTTATCTTTATCAGAGACTTTTCCTTGTGAATTTAAAAGTGTATCATCAAGATCGGTAACAATCATTTTATATTTCATTTCTATCCTCCAAAAGTTTTGCAAAAAGTTTAACTCCTTCAAGAAGAACTTTTTCATCAAAATTAAAAGAAGAGCTATGTAACGGTGAAATAAAATTTTGTTTTTTATTTTTAGTACCTAATAGAAAAAATATTCCAGGAACTTTTTCTTGATAAAAAGCAAAATCTTCAGCTAAAGCTAAGGTTTCTCCTTGAATGAAATTAAAGTTCTGAGAAATTTTTAAAAAATTCTTATAAAGAATATTATCATTTATAACTGGTGGGTAAAGAACTCTAAATTCATCAACCACTTTAATATCAAAAGCTGCTTCTATTCCGTTATGTATTTCTTTCATTCTTTTTATTATTAGTTCAGTGTCTTCTTGAGAATATGCTCTAATTGTACCATAAAAATCTATAGAGTTAGATATTATATTCCGAGCTGTTCCACCACTTATTTTACCAACTGTTATAACACCTGCATTAAACGGAGAAAGATTTCTAGAAATTATGCTTTGATAAGAATCTATAATTTTAGTGAAAGGTATAAGAGGATCGTTTGTTTTTTGTGGCATTCCTCCATGACCTCCCTTACCAATAACTTTACAATCAAACTCCGTAGCTTGTGCAAAGAAAGGTCCAGCTTTAGTTGAAATGGTCCCTTCTTCTAAATCTGGAAACAAATGAAAAGAGTAGATTTCTTTAACGTGAAATTTTTCTAAAATTCCAGTCTCGCATATAAATTTAGCTCCACCTGGACCTTCTTCAGCAGGTTGAAATATTAATAAAATACTATAGTTTTGTTTTGCTTTTGTTGTTAGGTATTTAGCAAAGGCTAAGAGGGTAGCTGTATGGCCGTCATGTCCACATGCATGCATAAAGCCAGTATGTTTTGAAGAAAATGTACAATTACTTTCTTCTTGAATTGCAAGTGCATCTATATCAGCTCTAAAGGCAATACACTCTTTTTTTGTTCCAGGAATATATAGATAAACACCAGTTTCACAAATTGTATTTGGAGAATATCCCATATCTTTTAGTGCGTTTATTATGTATTTTTGAGTTTTAAACTCTTTAAAGCCTACTTCAGGTATTTGATGTAGGTCTCTTCTATATTTTATAACTTCATTCAATAAGAAATTCATAACTACCTCCCGTATAAATAATTAATTAATAATAATATTATTTTTTTATAAAAACAAATATAAAAAATAAAAATTCATAATATATGAATCTATATTGAAATATAAATTTTTAAAAAACAAACTATATTTAATAAAAATAATGAACAAAAAAAATAAAAAATTGATAAATTAAAAATCATATTTAAAAGAAGTAAAATATAGAAAATAAAGTAAGAGGTGAAATTTTTATGAGAGTAGTATTAAAGTATGGTGGAAGTTCAGTAGCGACTTTAGAAAGAATATCTAAAATAGCTAATTATATAAAAGAATTAAAAGAAAAGATTGATGAAATAGTTATAGTAGTTTCAGCAATGGGGAAAACAACAGATGAATTATTAAAAAAAGCGTATTCTTTAACTGAAACTCCTAATAAAAGAGAGATAGATATGTTAATAAGCACGGGAGAACAACAAAGTGCAGCACTATTATCATTAGCTTTAAACTCGATAGGGTGTGACGCTGTATCTTATACAGGATATCAAATAGGATTAAAAACAATTGGGGAATATGGAAATAGCGAAATTATAAGTATAGATAAAAATTTTTTAGAAAAACAATTGAAAGAGCAGAAAGTAGTTATAGTAGCTGGATTTCAAGGCGTTAATGCCAATGGAGATATAACGACCTTAGGAAGAGGCGGTTCAGATACAACAGCGGTAGCTTTAGCTGGGATTTTAGGTTGTGAATGTAGAATTTATACAGATGTAGATGGAGTTTATACAGATGATCCGAGAAAAAATAATTTAGCTACTAAAATTGAAAAAATATCTTATGATGATATGGAAAAAATGTCAAAAAATGGAGCTAAAATAATGGAGACAAAAGCAGTAATAATGGGGAAAAAATATAAGGTTCCAATTTTTGTAGGTGAAAGTTTAGGAAGTGAAAAAGGAACTTATATAGTTGAATAAACAGAAAAAATAAAAAATGAATTGAAATTTTTATCCATAGAAGATAAGATAAAAGGAAGATAGTGAATGAAGCTATTTAATCACAACTTAGTAATGGAGGGTAGCCAATGTTTAAAGGATCAGGAGTAGCACTAATTACACCATTTAATGAAGATATGAGTGTGAATTATTTAAAAGTATCAGAATTAGTAGAATATCATTGTGAAAATAATACAGATGCTCTTATAATTTTAGGAACAACAGGGGAAGCAAGTACACTTACGGATGATGAAAAAGTTAAAATTGTAGAAACTGTACTAGAAGCAAATAAAAAGAGACTACCTATAATAGTTGGAGCAGGTAGTAATAATACAATCCAAGCAATTGAAATGTCGAAAAAGTATGAAAAGTTGGGTGTTGATGGATTATTGTTAGTAACTCCTTACTATAATAAAGGAAATGAAGATGGAATATATAAACATTTTGTTTCTATAGCTGAGTTTGTGAATCTTCCAATAATGTTGTACAACGTTCCTGGAAGAACAGGAGTTAATTTATCGATTAGTTTGTTAAAAAAATTAGCTAAACATAAAAATATAGTAGCTTTAAAAGAAGCTAGTGGAGATATATCTTATGCATGTGAAGTTGCAAGATTAGTTCCAGAACTAGCACTATATTCAGGAAATGATGATATAACTATTCCTTTAATGTCGATAGGAGCTATCGGAACAGTTTCGGTTTTAGCTAATATAGAGCCTAAGGTAGTTCATAATATGGTTGAAAATTTTTTTAATGGTGATGTAAAAGAAGCTCAAAGATTACAATTAAAATATAACGGATTAGTTAAATCGTTATTTTTAGAAGTTAATCCAATTCCAGTAAAAGAAGCGATGAATATTTTAGGGAAAAATGTTGGGAAATGTCGTTTACCTTTAGGTGATATGGAAGAGAAAAATATAATTATATTAAAAAAAGAGTTAGAAGAAGTGGGTGAAATAGTTTGAAAATAGCTATCCACGGAACAGGAACGATGGGAAAAATTATTCGAGATGTTGGTGACGATAAAATAGTTGCTTTTGTAGATGATATTGAAGAAATAGATATAAATGAAAAAATAGATGTTATTATAGATTTTTCACATTTTAGTAAATTAAATGATTTATTAGATAGATGTGCAGAGAGAAACTATCCCTTAGTAATAGCAACAACAGGTTATAGTGGTGAAACTTTAGAAAAAATTGTAGAAACTTCGAAGAAAATACCGATACTATTATCGTCGAATACTTCTTTAGGTATAAATGCTATAAATAGCATATTGGAAAAATTGGTTCCAAGATTAGAAGAAAATTTTGATATAGAAATAATAGAAAAACATCATAATAAAAAAATAGATTCACCTAGTGGAACTGCAATTACTCTTTTAAAAACAATCCAAAACTCTTTACATGAAAAATATGATGTTGTTTATGGAAGAGAAGGGATGGCTAAAAGAGAAAAGAAAGAGATTGGAGTTCACGCAGTAAGAGGCGGAACGATTGTAGGAGAACATACAATCATTTTTGCAGGAGAAGATGAAATTATAGAGATATCGCATAAAGCTTTATCGAAAAAAATATTTGCAGTTGGTGCATTAAAATGTGCTGATTTTATTATAGGTAAGCAACCTAGATTATATACAATGAAAGATATCTTTAAATAGGAGAGTGACATAAAATGAGACTAGAAACAGCTGAAGAATTGATAAATTTTATAAAAAATTCGCAAAAGAAAACTTTAACTAAAGCTTATATAAATGGAGTTATAGATTTTAAAAATGAAAATATTTTTGTTTTTAAAGGTGAAGAGGGAAGTATTTTAATTGGAGATTGGAAAGAGATTGAAGAAGTGATACAAAAAAATAAAAAAAGTATAACAAACTTTTTTATAGAAAATATTGCTAGAAATTCTGGTGTTCCACTTCTTGATACTAAAAATATAAATGCAAGAATTGAACCAGGTGCTATAATAAGAGATAAAGTAAAAATAGGTGACAATGCTGTTATAATGATGGGCGCTGTAATAAATATAGGAGCAGAAATCGGAGAAGGAACTATGATAGATATGAATGTGGTACTGGGTGGAAGAGCTATTGTAGGAAAAAGATGTCATATCGGTGCTGGAACAGTGTTGGCTGGAGTAATAGAGCCACCATCAGCTCAACCAGTGGTAATAGAAGATGACGTTATGATAGGTGCTAATGCAGTTGTTATAGAGGGTGTAAGAGTTGGAAAAGGAGCAGTAGTAGCAGCTGGAGCTATTGTGTTACAAGATGTTCCTGAAGGAGCAGTAGTAGCGGGAAATCCTGCTAAAATAATAAAGCTAAAAGATGAGAAGACAACTGAAAAAACAAAACTGGTTGATGATTTAAGAAAATAAAATGAAAAAAATTTAAAGATAGAAAGTCTAAAACTTTCTATCTTTTTTTTATGTCTAATAAAAAAAATAAAAAAATTTTTAAAAAAATAAAAAAAGTAGTTGACGAAGTTTAAAAATTATGGTACTATTATTTTTGTCAGCGGGAAACACCGCAGACGAAAGTTAAAAGATAAGGACATTAACAACCGAATAGAGAAAATAGTCAGAAGTTATGAAAATAACAAAA
>NZ_CAMQXC010000017.1 GCF_947038635.1 uncultured Cetobacterium sp.
ATCAGAAATAATGTATAATGATTTAAAAACTAATTTAGATGGTACTGGAATTTTAGTTACAGAACCAATAAAACAATCAACAATAATTCATAATTTTATAGAAGAAGGAAAAACTATTTGGGATAGTAAATCAAAAGATTTTGAATCATTCCAAATAATAATATATCAAATTGTAGAGGAGTTGTTAAAGTAATGGCATCAGTAATGGATAAAATAAAAGCAAAAACAGCAGAATTAAAAACTCAACAAAATGAAACTAAAACTGAATTAGAATCAACTTATGTTTCACATGTAGATTATGAAGAGTTTGGAATTATAGAAAATGATATAAAGGCTAAACTTATAAATTGTGAGAAAAAAGCAGTTCATCATGCTAATCAAATGAGTAAAAGCATAATGGAATTGTCAAAAGTTTTTTGTGAAGCTCAAAAGCTTTTATCAAATCATGCTGGTGGAACTTTTAAAAAATGGTTTGAAGAGTTAGGATTTAAAAAAGATTTTGTATATATGTGTTTAAAGAGAAATGATTTATTTTTAGAAGTGGCTGATGATAGAGTATTTCAAATTCCTGAGAGAGCAATAAAAACTATTTCTAAAATTAAAGATAAAATTAATCTAGAGGAAGTAAAAGAGATTATTTATTCAGAAAAACCTGTTGAGCGGGCAAAAGAAAAAGAGATTAGGTTGTCGGGTTGCCCGACGACTGAAATTGAAGAAATTGAAATCGTTGAAAATGGTATTGATAAAATAAAAGAGATTGAAAAAAAAATAGCTGAGCACTACAGAGCTATAAAAGATTTAGAATATAAACTAAGTATTTTAAAGAATAAAAAATAATTTTAGAATATTAGATAGTCCGAAGTTTTCGGGCTATTTTTCATAATATATTGTTATTTTTTAGTTAAAACTATAAAAGATAACATTGGAGGAAGTAAAGTGGAAAAACACTGGTCGAAAATAGAGAGGCTTCACGAAACAGTAACAAATGAGAATATTATTATAAAAGGAACAAAAAGTTATTATAGTAATGCTTGGACTGGAAATTTTCAAGATACTGTTGTGAGGTATTTATATGGAGATGAATATAGTAAAAAAAGTTGGGAAAACAAGTGGGATTTAGATAAATTATATATTGGAAATTTTGTGTGTATTGGTGCAGAAAGTATTATATTGATGGGAGGAAACAATACCCATAGAGTAGATTGGTTTTCTTGTTATCCTTTTATGGAGAAAATAGATGAAGCTTATGAAAAAAGAGGAGATACAATTATTAAAGATGGAGCTTGGATAGGAATAAGAGCTATTATTATGCCAGGAGTTAAAATTGGTGAAGGAGCAATAATAGCAGCAGGAGCTATTGTAACAAAGGATGTGCCTCCGTATTCCATTGTAGGTGGAAACCCAGCACAAATTATAAAATATAGGTTCCCTCAGAGTACTATAGATGAATTAATAAACATGAAAATATATGATCTACCTGAGGAAAAAGTTGAAAAATTAATAAACTCACTATGCTCGAGTGATTTAAATTTTTTAAAAAATATGTATCATGAAATTAAAGGCGAATAGCGTAAAGTAGATACTAAAAGAATATAATTTAGTTTAAATATTTGCAAAGATAGTTAAGATGAGGTATATTAAGTTGAGATAAAAATTAGAAAAATTTTAGTTGGAGGGGCAGATGTTAGAGAAAAAGCAGGAGTTTAAAATTAGAATTGCAAAGGAAGAGGATACAAGTTTAATTTTAAAATTTATAAAAGAGTTAGCTGATTATGAAAAATTACTTCCTGAAGTAGTAGCAACAGAGGAGATTTTGAGAGAATCTCTTTTTAAAAGAAATATGGCTGAAGTTATAATAGGGGAGCTTAATGGAAAGCCGATAGGATTTGCTCTATTCTTCCATAATTTTTCTACGTTTTTAGGAAAACCAGGGATATATTTAGAAGACTTGTATGTAAAACCAGCTTTTAGGGGAAGAGAGTTTGGAAAACAAATGCTTGGTTATTTAGCTACTTTGTGTGAAGAAAGAGACTGTGGAAGGTTAGAGTGGTGGTGTCTTGATTGGAATAAGTCATCTATTGAGTTTTATAAAAAGTTGGGAGCAGAGTCTATGGACGAGTGGACAACATTTAGAGTAACTGGTGAAAATTTGAAAAAATTATCTGAAAATTATAAAAAGGTTTAAAATCTAATAGATTTTATTTAGAAAGGAGAAGCTATATGAATGAGAAAAGATTTCAAGAACTTCTCAATAAGGAAACATTGACTCTAGAAGAAAAAAAAGAGTTAGAGGCTTTCTTAAATGAAATGAAAAAATGTAGTTTCAAGGGATGAAGCAACTAATGAAAGGGTCTTTCAAAAAATATTAAAGCACTAAGTGTTGTGCAGGCAAAAAGAGCCAAAGTTAAATTGGCTCTTTTTTTATTTAACTTTTAGAAAAAATATAATTGACAAATATGAGCTAAAAAGTTTAGAATCATAAAAAATAGATTAGGGAGTTGGAAAAAATAGTGATTTATAAGATAGAAAAATTAGATAAGAAATTAATAAAAAAAGAAATATATAGTATCTTAAAAGTTTGGGAATCCTCAGTTCGAGCAACGCACTTCTTTTTAAAAGAGAAGGATATAATGGATTTAAAGCCATTTGTTGAGGAAGGTGCTCTTTATGTAGATGATTTCTTCTGTGTAAGAAATAAAGAGGAAATAATAGCTTTTATAGGGATTCATGAGGATAAAATTGAAATGCTTTTTGTAAGTGATGATTTTCGTAGAAAAGGGATTGGGAAACAACTTATTAATTTTGTAATTTCTATTCTCAATGTAAAATATGTAGATGTTAATGAACAAAATTTACAAGGAACTGCTTTTTATGAATATATGGACTTTAGTGTATTTAAAAGATCTGAATTTGATGGTCAAGGTAACCCTTATCCAATTTTACATATGAAATTAAATAGTTAAATTACTACTATAAAACAAAAAAGGGAAAGAGCCTCTGGGGGGAAGAGGCTCTTTTTGGGGGGATTAAATTATATTATTACTTTTTAACACTTCTTATAATATTTAGACAACAGATTTTATAAAAAAGTTTTAAATTTAATTTATTTTTTTATATTTTAATTATTAAGTAAAAAATTACTCTGCAACTACTATAAATCGTTTAAATTTTCCCTTTGTAACAACACATCTATCAATTATTTTGAATCCAGCTTTAGCTACCATTAAATCATGTTCTTCAAAAGAGATTAAAACTATTCTATTAGAAATTCTTCGAGCTGTATTAATTATATCTTGTTGTTCCTCTTCAGAAGTGTGACTAAAAAGACCATAAGGAATATCAATTATAGAGCTATCGTATTTCTTTTTTATATTGTGCATATCATCATTTATAACGATAGGTTTAAATCCATAAAACTCTAAATTAATATTTGCATTTTTAGCAATGTGCTTATTTATTTCATAGCCTTCTATTTGATAGCCAGCATCTAATGCTTCAACTAACGTAGTTCCAACACCACAACAAGGATCGATGATAGTATTTTCTTTTAAGCCATTGTTAGCAATATTTACAACAGCTTTAGCAACTTTAACACCTAGTGAATTGGAATATGAACGCGGTTTATTGTCATGAGTATGCCATTTGTAATCATTTTTGTTATCAATACCAAATAACCATTTACCATCAACTTTAGTCACTCCAAAATTAAATTCAGGATTTTTAAAATTGTGAGTACCTATAATGTTCATTGATAATTTTTTTATTAAATCTAATCTCTCTTCATAGGGAATGTTATGATTATTGTTTAATCTAATATACTCTAGTTTAAAATTATTATAGATTCTTTTATCTTTATTTATTTCAACTAAAAGCTCTTCTATAGTATCTTTCTCATAGATAATGTCTAAACGAGTTTTTATAAAAGGGCTATTAGATGAATTAAATTCTATATTTGAAAATAAGGTTTTTTCGATAGGCATTTTTCCAAAAACAGCTCTCATCTCTAATAGACAAAGTTCCTCTTCAAATGTTGGGTAGTTAACTATATACATATACTTTAAAATTTGATTCATATTTCACGTTCCTTTTAGATTTATTTTTATCCTTTTCAAATTTCTAATAATGATATTAAAAATTTGTTTTGTTAAATGAATATAGAATATTTTAAGCTAATTATCACAGATAGTCTATAAATATTTTAAGATATAAGATTATTAAAATAATAATTTAGTTTAATTTGTTTCAAAATATTCTTTATAAAGAGTTTTACGATTTATTTTAACGTTATTATCTTTCATAAATTCAAGTTTTTGAATACTGCCACTGCTATAATCTAAATAATAATTTTCATTATTTTCTAAAGAGATATAGTAAGTTCTTGCATCTTTAGGAACTATAAACTCAATAGGAGTTTCGTGTTCTTTTAGCACAACTTTTTCTTTCCCAACTAGATCAGCTTTTTTATCAGCTATTCTATCATCATATGCAAAAAGTAAAACTGTTAAATTATCTTTAGGAATAGTATTTCCAATAAGATTTACTTTAATTGAATTTTCTTTTTTTTCCTCTAGATTTTTGCAACCTAATAAACTGAATATTACCAAAATCAATCCTAACCATATTTTTTTCATTTTCAAACCTCCTCTTTTGTAGAATTATTATATCATAGAAAATTAGAGTTTTTCCAAAAAAGGAGAAGAGCCTCTGGGGGGGATAGAGGCTCTTTTGGGGGGATTAAAATTATATTATTACTTTCTAACACTTCTTATAATATTTAGACAACAGGTTTTACAAAAAAGTTTTAAAATTTTTATAAAAATTAAAATAGTTTAGAAAAATATTTTGTGATATTATAAAGAAATTGATAAAATGAATTCAGATCAATAAAGTTAAAAGTAAATTAACTAGGGAGGTATCTTTGATATTTGAGGGATTTAAATTTGGAATGTTGTTACAAATTGCTATAGGACCAGTGTGTATGTATATTTTTTCCTTAGGGATTGGTCAAAGTTTTTGGCGAGCAGAATCAGGTGTTTTAGGAGTTGTTTTAGCAGATGCTTTTTATATAGCACTTGCAATTTTGGGTATTTCATCTTTTGTAAAAAAGAAAAAAATCCAGGATGGATTCAATATTTTTGGAGCTTTAATTATTATTCTTTTTGGAATGGAACTTTTCTTAGGATATTTTGATGTATCAATTCTTCCAAAAATGAATATATTTGGAGATTCTAGCTCAAGTTCTCCTTTTATTAAGGCATTTCTTTTAACAGGAGCAAATCCTATGACAATTCTTTTTTGGATAGGAGTTTTTACTACGAGAACCAACGAAGCAAACTTTACTAAAAAATCTACACTTCTTTTTGCATTTGGGGCTCTTTTAGCTACTCTATTTTTCCTAACTTTAATAGTCTTTTTAGGGTCTATAACAAATAATTTTTTATCTCAACAAGTGTTAGCATTATTAAACTCAGGAGTAGGAGTTATTCTAATATATTTTGGAATAAAAAAGGGTTTAACATCTTTAAAATTGAAATAGAAACAAAAGAAATAGAGGGAACTAAATTTCCCTCTATTTTTTAATAAAAAATTAAATTGTGAAATCTAACAATATTATCTTGAGTATTTTTATAGATATGCTCCTTATCAGCTAAGAATTTTATAGACTGTCCTTTTGATAGTAGAAAAACTTGGTTTTCAACATGAAGTTCAAGTGTACCTTCACTGATAATTATATATTCTTCTACCCCAGAGGTATGAGGTTGAGATATATGATTTCCACCTTTTTTTAATTCAATTGTTAAAATTTCAAATTTTTTATTACTATCAAATGGAAATATAGGATATAGCTTCATAAGATTATTACTTTCTAAAATTGGAGATATGTTTTTTTCATCAACAATAGTAAGTTCTTCCTCTTCACCTTCAATGAAAAAAGAAAAAGAAACTTTTAAAGCTGTAGATATTTTCCAAAGAGTAGAAACTGTTGGATTAGATTTTCCATTTTCAATTTGAGAAAGCATAGCTTTACTAACTCCTGTTTGTAGAGAGAGTTCTTCTAAGCTTAAATTTTTATCTTTTCTTAATCTATTTAAACGCTGACCAATTAAAATATTTAGATTTTCCATATAATCACACACCTTATTTATTATTCACTATAAAGAATAGCAGTTTAGAAAAAAAAATACAACATAAAAAAAGTTCGTTATATTAGAAAAAAATATGTTATAATGAAAAAAATAAAAAGAGGTGGTTTAAGTGAAAATATATTATGTTATTAGAATTTTAAAAAATGGCTTGAAAGAAAAAGTATTTGAAGGAACTTTTGAATTAGCTACAAGTTTATTATGGAATAGAAATTATTTTACTCGTGATTTTGAAACGTTAAAAGACTGTGAAACTTTCGAAGACTTAATTTTAAAGCATAAATTTGGACGAGAATATATTTATAAAGAGGTTTCAAAAGAGGAATATGATGATGCCTTGAATAGTCAATGAGAGATAAAAAATATTTATATTTTAAAGTAATAGCGAACAATTTATTTTATTTTTTTTAAATAACTCCTAATTTCTATAGAAGGAAAAATAGTATTACGAACAAAAGTTTAAAAAAAAAGTTATCTAGAAACACTTTTGAAAAAATGATACCATATTAGGAATAGATAATTGGTATCTTTGAGGATACTAGAAGGAGAGAACATATGAAAAAAAAATTAAGTTTATTATATTTAGTTATGGTTATGATTTTGATAACCTCTTGTAATAAAAAGGAGAAAGTAGAGTCTAAAAAAGAGGTTATCGCAGCTCAGGTAGGAGCAGCAAAAAGTTTAGACCCTCAGGGAACTAACGATAAGAGATCTCTTGAAGTTATAGTTCAAGTGTATGATACTTTGGTAGAAGTTGATAAAAATATGGAGTTGAAAGATGGATTAGCTGAAAGTTGGGAGTATGTAACTCCTACTAAGATTAGATTTAAGTTAAAAGATGGTATTAAGTTTCATAATGATGAACCATTAGAGGTTGAAGATGTTATATTTTCTTTAAATAGAGTTAAAAACTCTAAAATAGTTGGAGCAATTGGTGAAAGTATTGAAAACATCCAAAAGATAGATGATAAAACTTTTGATATAAATACAAAATATCCAACGAAGACACTTTTAAAGTTTTTAGCTGACCCAGGAGCTTCAATAGTAAGTGAAAAAGCTGTTAATGAATCTGGAAATAGCTTTGGACAAAATCCAGTTGGGACAGGGCCTTTTATTTTAGAAGAGTGGGTAACAGGAGACAAAATTGTTTTAAAAAGTAATAAAGAGCATACTTTTAAAAAGCCAAATATTGATAAATTAGTTTTTAGAAGCATTCCAGAAGCAACAAATAGAGTTATTGGATTAGAAACTGGGGAGATTGATGTAGCTTATGCTGTTTCTCCTATTGATGCGAATCAAGTTTTAAAAAATTCAAAATTAGATTTAATGACAGTAGACCCATTAGCAATAGAGTTTATTGGATTTAATATGAAGGATTCAAAGTTAAAAGATGAAAATCTGAGAAAAGCAATAATATATGCTTTAAATTCAGATGAAATATTGGGAACAGTTTTAGGAACATATGCTGAAAATATAAACTCTCCTTTAGCTAAGAACATGTTTGGGTATACAGAAAATAGAGTGAAATATAGTCAAAATATTGATAAAGCTAAAGAGTATTTAAATAAGGTTGAAAATAAGGATGATTTAAATCTCTCAATAACGATACATAGTAACAATGATAGTATGCAGATATCTCAAATAATTCAAGCTCAATTAAAAGAGATTGGAATAAACTTAACTATAAATCCTTTAGAGTGGGGAACTTTTATAAGTGAAACATCTAATGGAAAGCATCAACTTTTTCATTTAGGAAAAACATCTCCAACTGGTGACGGTGAGGAAGCATTAACTGTTTTCAATGAAAAATTTATAGGAGCTGCAGGAAATAGATTTTTCTACTCAAATCCAAAAGTTAATAAACTTTTAACCTTAGCTAAGGAGGAGATTGATGATAAAAAAAGAGAGGCGTATTATCAGGAGGCTTGTCAAATAATTCAAGAGGATGGGGTTATGGTAATCTCATTCACAAGAAAAGTTATAGCAGGAGTTAATAAAAATATATCAAATTTTGAACCGCATCCAAGTGGAATGCATAGATTTTATAAAGTGGATAAAGAGGTAAAATAATGACAGAAAAAAAGATTAAAGTTGGTTATCAAGGAGTAGAGGGAGCATTTAGCCAAGAGGCTATGATTCAATATTTTGGGGAAGATATTGAATCACAAAATTACAAAACATTTGAAGATGTTTTTATTGCTGTAAAAGATGATGAGGTTGAATATGGAGTTTTACCTATTGAAAACTCTACAACAGGATCGATAAATTTAGTTTATGACCTTTTAGAAAAATATAATCTTTTTATAGTGGGAGAGGTTTGTATAAGGATAATTCAAAATTTAATAGGAAATAAAGAAGCTAGATTAGAGGACATAAAAGAGATTTACTCTCATCCTCAAGGATTTGAGCAGAGTAAGAAGTTTATAGACTCTTTAGGAGAAGTTAAGCACATAAATTATCATAATACTGCTTTAAGTGTAAAATATGTAAAAGATTCAAACTCTTTAGAAAAAGGAGCTATTGGTAGCAAAAGAGCATGTGAAATCAATGATTTAAAAATTCTAAAAGAAAATATCAATGATAGTTTGGATAATAAAACAAGATTTATCATTGTGGAGTCTTGTATGAAAAATAGTGTAGAAAATAACAAAATCACAGTTGGAGTAAAATTAAAGCATGAAGTTGGAAGCTTGTATAAAATATTAGGGGAATTTTATAATAGAGAGATAAATTTAACAAAAATTGAATCAAGACCTGTAGGAGACGGGACATTTTCCTATAATTTTTATATGGATTTAGAGGGGAATTTGTCTGATAGTAATTTAAAAGAGGCTCTCAATCAAATAGAGATTGGAGTCGAAAATTTAAAAATATACGGAACGTATAAAAAGTGTGAGATAAAATAATAAAAAACTTCCTTTATAACAGTAGGTTTATCCTAGAGATACCTACTGTTATAAAGGAAGTGTATTAATAAAAATCTATATTTTTTAGATATTGTCTGGCCATTTTAAGATATGGATAGTTTTTCCAATTTTAGATATTACGCCATCATCAACAAGTTCTTTTAAAACCTTTCGTAAGTGTCTATCAGAGACTTTTAAAAAACCAGCCATTTCTATATATTTGATTTTTTCAACTTTGTTATTTTGTGAAAGTTCTTTTAAATAATTTAATATTCTTTCTTCTAAAGGCTTTTGATGGTAACTTAAAATATGTGTCATAGTTGACGTCAATTTATTTGTTACAGTTCTTAGAATTAATTCATAAAGTTTATCGTTTCCAGAAATCATTTTTTTGAAATCCTCTCTTAAAATACCAAGAACTATACAAGGTGTTAACGCTTCAACATTTACATTAATATCTTTATTTTGAATATATTCTACTTCACCTAAAATTTGTAGAGGTTTACAAAACTCAATTATAACTTCTTTATCTCCATAAAAGGCTGAATAAATTTTAATTTTCCCTTCTACAAAAAAATATAAAGACTGACTCTCTTCTTTAACAGAGAAGATCATCTCACCTTTTAAAAATCTTTTAATAAAAAATTTATCTATAAGTTCAGGTTTCATATATTTTTCTAAATCATATTTTTTTAAATAATAAGTTATTTCATTTTTCATTTAAACTCCATAATATTTTTTAATTTCCGGATATATAGCCGATTTTTTTATATAAAACTATGATACCTTATTTAAAGAATGAAAACAAGGAGAAATTAAAATGCTAGAAATATTAGAAAAAGAGAAAATTAGTAAACTTATTATTCAATATTCTCTTCCAGCTTTAGTAGCAATGGGAGTAAATATTTTATACAATTTGGCAGATAGGTTTTTTATAGGTTATTATGTAGGAAGATTGGGAATTGCAGGTGTAAGTTTGACTATGCCAATATCGACACTAAATCTTGCTACAGGACTTTTATTTGGAATCGGTTCTGGAGTTCTTATGAGTATTAGCTTAGGAAAAAAAGATTTAAAAAGAGGAGAAAGTATTTTAGGAAATGGATTGTGTTTATTATTTCTAATGGGAATACTTCAAAGTATAATATTATTTTTATTTACAGATAAAGTAATAGTAGCATTAGGTGGAACAGGAGATTTATTTTCTTATACTATGGATTATTTAAAACCTTTATCTTTAGGAGTATTTTTACAAGTTATGTATATAGGAACTAATGAGATGATAATAGGAAGTGGAGCTCCTAAAAAAGCCATGTTAATTGGTCTTGTAGGATGTTTAACAAATATTATTTTAGATCCAATTTTTATAAATATTTTTAATTTAGGAATGAAAGGTGCAGCATTGGCAACAGTTATTGGAAACTTTATGGCAGTAACAGTCCAGCTGATATACCTAAGTAGATATAGTGAACATTTAAAATTAAAATTTAAAGAACTTCATTTAAAGTGGGATAGAGTAAAAGAGCTTAGTACTATTGGTACACCAGCTTTTTTAGTTCAATTTTTTACTGCAATTGTAGTTGTATTGACAAATATAATTTTGAAAAGGTTAGGTGGTGATTTATATATTGCAGCATTTGGAATTTTAAGTAGCTTGTATTTAATTGTGTTTTTACCAATTGTTGCTATTTATCAAGGGACACAACCAATTTTAGGGTATAACTATGGACGTGAAAATACATCTCGAGTTGAAAAAATATGTAGAAAATCTTTAATTTATAGTACTGTAATAGCGACACTTGGATTTTTAGTGATAGTTTTAGCAAATAATTCAATTATGAACATTTTTGTTAAAGCAGATGAGCAATTAAAAGCTGTAGCTATAGATAGCTCTAAAATTTACTTCTCTATGATATTCTTTTTAGGAATAAATGTTATAGGTGCAGGGTATTTTCAAGCTATTGGTAAATTTAAAACTAGTTTAATTTTAAATATTTCAAAACAAGTTATTTTAACAATTCCGTTAATATTTATTTTATCTTGGAAGTTTGGAATAAAAGGGTTGTGGTTGGCGACAGCTTTAACTGAAGTGTTAATGGCTTTGGTTACACTGATTTATTTAAAGAGAGAGAATATAAAAATTATTATTTAAAAATTATTTAGCAGTGAAGTGCTCAACGCTTCACTGCTAAATTTAATTATAAAGCAAAAATTAGAGTTTTTTAGCTACAATGAACTTAACTTTAGTTTGATTAATGTGGTTAGTGCTTTTAAGAAGAGATAAAAAATCTGATTTTATTGACTCAATCTCATCATTTTGAAAAAATTTATCAAATGATAATCGATTGAGACGATTTTCCCACATTGTATAAATCTCATCAGAAACTACACCAGAGTCAGTTAGTTCAGAATCTTCTAAGTTCTCATCAATTAAAATTTCCATTCCTAAACCTTTTAAAATTGGTAAAATCTTTCGACCAGCTCTAAAATCATAGATTCCCTTATTTTTAGTTCCATCTTCAAAAACTGTTAATTTATTTAAAGTTTCTTTAGAGAGCGGAGTGTGACCTCGTAAAAGATCATCAATTTCAATAATTCCAATCCATCCACCATTTTTTAATTTATCAAACCAATTTTTTAATGTTTGTTCCATTTTATTTGGAAAATAGGCAATAGCGAAGCTAGAAAATATTCCGTCAATTTGTTTCGGAATATAGTTTAAATTGGATATATCATTTTGTAAAATTGTGATATTATTAATTTTTTTATTTTGTAAAACTTCAAGTAAATTTTGATTTAAATCTATAGCAATAATCTCTTTTACCTTTTTAGAAAGAATTTCTGCAAAATCTCCCGTTCCACAACCAAGTTCTGCGACGACATGATCACTTTTAATTGGTAGTTTATCAACAATTGAACTCCATTTTCTATATTTTTGTTGATTTTGATATTCTGTTTTAAGTGACATGTTTTTCCTCCTAATGTAAAGATTTGTTTGGTAATAGTATCAGATTAAATGAAGATTTTCAAGTTATTTTAATTTAAATTGATTAAAAAATTATAATAACCTATAATAAAACTAAATAAATTTATAGGAGAATAATAGTGATTAGAATATTAGAAGAAAAAGATATAGATACAGTCATTCAAATCTGGTTTGAGGCAAATAAAAAAGCCCATGATTTTATTCCTGAGAGTTATTGGTTAGGAAAATTTGATGAAGTGAAGAATATTTTACCTCAAGCAGAGGTATATGTTTATGAAAGTAACAATGAAATTAAAGGATTTATAGGTCTTATAGATAACTATGTTGCGGGTATTTTTATATCAATTGAGAGTCAGTCTAAAGGAATAGGAAAAAAGTTATTATGTTATGCAAAAGAAAAGAAGACAAATCTTTCTTTAAGTGTGTATATAAAAAACTCTCGTGCAATAAATTTTTATAAGAGAGAAAACTTTAAAGTAATATCTGAAAATCTTGATGAGAATACAGGTGAGAAAGAGTTCTTTATGACGTGGGAAAATAAATAAAAACAATTAAAAAGTAGAGGGCAACCATCACAAATCCCTCTACTTCCGCTCTTTGAATATTTAAAACTTTTTTCACGTTTGAATAATTTTAAAACTTGTAAAACCTTTTTCTTTTAAAAACATCTTAAAAATAAAACACTTTACTGACTTTAAATCTATTACCTTAATATAATAGTTAGAAAAAACAACTTCACAATCTGTTAAAACTTTAATATTAAAACATTTTTGAAACTGTGTGATGGCTATTTTTTACTACTTTTAAAAAACTACTAAATCCTTTTCTACCTTTCTAACTATTATTATACTCTTTAGACGTTTTTTGATATAAAAAAAGTTTTAATTTTTATTATTCTATTTTAAATCCGCTATTTATACTCATATTTTCAGTAAATATTTTTACTCCATCTACATAATCATGAGCTCCTAAAGTTGGTTGTAACGATGGATTAGAAGGATAAGTTTTTCCATCAAATTTCATGATAGCAGTAGCTGGAGTTGCTCCACCACCAGATACAGTCATAATAATATCCTTCCAGTTTTTTGTTCTGTGATTATTTATTATAATTGGCGTTTGAACTAAAGTGAATCTAGAAATCTCTTTGTAATCACTATTTAAAATTAAAGCTGATCCACCACCAGACCCACTTAACATTGGTCCGTAAGCGTAAACAAAATATTCTGGAATAGAATCATTATTTAAATCTATTTTTACATAGGAATAATATACAGGATCAACACCTCTTTGTAAATTATAAGCTTCTAAAATTGCATTTTCAACCCCAATATCTTTAATAGTTTCTGATTTCTTTATAGTCATAGATGGATTAAAATTTTGATTTTTACTTATTTCAACAGGTTTTGGAGTATTTTCCAAATCAGTATTAGAACAAGAGGCCAAAGTTAAAACTAGAGAACTTAAAATTAAAAAA
The DNA here is from genome assembly GCF_947038635.1 of uncultured Cetobacterium sp. Classification (GTDB taxonomy): domain Bacteria; phylum Fusobacteriota; class Fusobacteriia; order Fusobacteriales; family Fusobacteriaceae; genus Cetobacterium_A. Next base: position 13,510 of record NZ_CAMQXC010000017.1, read on the forward strand.
CGATTTAACGATTTCATAAAAACCTCCTTTATATAAATATTTAACGAATTTTTCAAAATGGTTTTGAACTTTCCTTTAAATGTACTGGTCCGTAAGCGTAAACAAAATATTCTGGAATAGAATCATTATTTAAATCTATTTTTACATAGGAATAATATACAGGATCAACACCTCTTTGTAAATTATAAGCTTCTAAAATTGCATTTTCAACCCCAATATCTTTAATAGTTTCTGATTTCTTTATAGTCATAGATGGATTAAAATTTTGATTTTTACTTATTTCAACAGGTTTTGGAGTATTTTCCAAATCAGTATTAGAACAAGAGGCCAAAGTTAAAACTAGAGAACTTAAAATTAAAAAACGATTTAACGATTTCATAAAAACCTCCTTTATATAAATATTTAACGAATTTTTCAAAATGGTTTTGAACTTTCCTTTAAATGTACTAACTATTTAAATTTAATTTTCTAATTCACTCTTGACTTTCCGGTTAAAATAAAGTATATACTCATACTAATATTGATTAGAATATTGCTTTATTTGAATTTACGGGAGGGAATTAATGAAAAAAACTTTAGGTCGAATTGGAATTTTAATGCTTATAGCGTCATCACTTAGTTTTGCTGAAGGAAAAGATATAACTGTAGCAGTTAATGCTAACTTTATCTCTTTAGATCCTCATAATCTTTCAGATACACTTTCTGGAACAGCAGTATCAACTATGTATGAAGGTCTTTTTACGTATAATGATGATATGACTTTAAGACCAACTTTAGCAACAGGATACACAATATCTGAAGATGGTTTAGTTTATACAATTCCAATTAGACAAGGAATTAATTTTCAGGATGGAACACCACTTAATGCAGCAGCAGTAAAATTTAATTTTGATAGAGTTATGGATGAAAAAAATAATCTTAGAAGACGTAGAAACTTTGTTGCCGTTGATAAAGTTGAAATATCTGGTGAGTATGAGATTAAATTGATTCTTAAGCAACCTTTTGCACCTATGTTAAATAGAATAGCTTCACTGAAAATAGTGAGTCCAGCTGCTCTTGAAAAATATGGAGCTCAAGGAATTATTACAAATCCTGTTGGAACAGGGGCTTACACTTATGTAAATTGGACTCAAGGGGATAAATTAGTTGTTAAAAGAAACGATGAGTATTGGGGAGAAAAACCAAATGTAGATACGATAACATTTAGACCTGTTATGGAAAATGGATCTAGAATTGCAATGCTTCAAACGGGAGAAGCTGATTTTATATATCCAATGCCAACTGAACAGGTTAAAAAATTAGAAAAATCTGATGATGTAGAGATTATGAAAGGATTTTCAACGATAACAAGATATGTAACATTAAATACAAATAAAGATATATTTTCAAATAAAAAAGTTAGACAAGCAATAAACCATGCAATTAATAAAAATGCTTACTCTGCTGTTGTAAAGTCAGGTTACTTAGTTCCTTTGACATCTCCAGTTCCAGAAGCATTAGAGTATCATGTAAAATTAACACCTTATAACTATGATGTAAATAAAGCTAAGGAGTTAATGAAAGAAGCTGGATATCCTAATGGATTTAAAGCTACTATTTGGGGATCAAATAATACTGAAGATATGAAGGGAATGCAATTTATTCACCAACAACTGGCTCAGATTGGAATAGATGTTGAGGTAATGCCGATGGAAGAGGGAACTCTTTCAAATTCAATCTACAGCGTACAAACTCCAGAGGATGCAACTATAAATATGTGGTATGTAAACTGGTCTTCATTTGACATAGATGGAGCAACTAAAAATCTATTCCATAGTAAGTTTGCACCACCTGTTTCTGCAAACACTGCATATTATAATAATCCAAAAGTTGATGAACTTCTTGAGAAAGGAGCAACAGAAGTAGATCCTAAAAAAAGAGGAGAGGTTTATGCTCAGTTACAAGAAACTATTTGGGAAGATGCACCTTGGATTTTCTTAGGTTCTGATCAACTACTTTCTGCTAAAAGAAAAACAACACAGGGTGTTTATGTAATGCCTGATGGAACTATAAATTTTGCTAAAGCTGACACTACTAAATAAAACTATAAAATTATGTAGGTAGTTGTTTTTGCAACTACCTTTTTATTATAAATTTTTAAAAGGAGAGTGCTATGAGGGGTTATTTTTTCCGAAGATTAATCAACACAATTCCCATACTATTTATAGTTTCAATTTTGATTTTCATGTTTATTCATTTAATTCCAGGAGATCCAGCTAGATTACTTGCTGGTCAAAATGCCACAATTGATGAGATTCAATTGATGAGAGAACACTTAGGGCTGACAAAGCCTCTTCATATACAGTACTTTAATTTTGTAAAAACTTTTTTTAGCGGAGAGCTTGGAAACTCAATTAAAACAGGGCTTCCTATAAAAGATATGATAGCTCCAAGATTTAAACCAACTTTTATGTTAGCTATTTTATCAATTATTTGGGCAACTATTTTTGGAGTGGTAGCAGGAATAATTTCAGCTATTAATAGAGGAAAAGTTTTAGATTACGTTGTGATGATAGGAGCTATATCTGGAATATCTTTACCACTGTTTTGGTTAGGACTTATGTTAATTCAGGTATTTTCTGTTAATCTTGGTTGGTTTCCTACAGGGGGAACAGATTCATTTAAAAGTTACATTCTTCCTGCAATAACTTTAGGAGCTGGAATAACTTCAATGATAGCAAGATATACTAGGTCATCTATGTGTGAAATTTTAAAAGAGCCTTACATTAGAACTTCAAGAGCTAAAGGGATTAGTGAATTTTGGGTTATTATGAAGCATACTCTTAGAAATTCACTTATAGATGTGGTAACTATAGTTGGACTACAATTTGGGTTTTTACTAGCAGGATCAGTTTTAGTAGAAACAGTTTTTACAATTCCAGGTCTTGGAAGATTGTTAATTGATTCTATCCTTTTTAGAGATTATACAGTTATTCAAGTAATTCTATTAATTTTTACTTTACAATTTATTGTAGTTAATCTTGTGGTAGATGTTTTGTATGGAGTTTTAAATCCAAAAATTAGATACGATTAAAAAGGAGAGATATTATGGATGAGAAAGATGTTTTCAAAAATCCTTTTAGGGAGTTTTTAGAAAATTTTTTTAAAAGAAAAGTAGCAGTTATTTCACTTTTATTTATAATTTTTTTAGTTATTATAGCTGTTTTTCAACCAGTTCCATATGATTTAAATTATGCTGATTATGAGAATTTATTAGCTGAACCTAGTTCAAAACATTGGTTTGGAACTGATGAATATGGTAGAGATCTTTTTAGTAGAGTTGTAGCAGGAACTAGGTTATCTCTTTTAGTTTCTTTGACAGCTGTTTCAATTGGAGCATTTATTGGATGTATATTAGGGCTTGTAGCTGGATATTATGGCGGAAAGATAGAGAGCATTATTATGAGATGTTGTGATGTTATGTTCTCTTTTCCTGGATTACTTCTTGCTATTGGAATAGTAGCTATCATAGGACCAGGCCTTATAAATGTTATTATATCTATCGCAATTTATGGAATTCCATCTTTTACAAGAATAGTTCGAAGTGCAACAATCTCTTTGAAAAAACAACTTTATATAGAAGCTTGTAAATCTATTGGAGTTAGTGATTTTAGAATACTTTTAGTTCATATTTTACCAGGGACTCTTCCAGCACTAATTGTTACTTTGACAATGAGAATCGGAACAGCAATAATCTCTGCGGCCTCTTTAAGTTTTTTAGGATTTGGAGCAAGTCCTACAAATCCAGATTGGGGAGCTATGCTTTCAACGGGAAGAGATTATATTGGACTAGCACCTCATATGCTTTTTTATCCTGGGCTTATGATTTTCCTAACAGTATTATCTTTTAACTTACTTGGCGATGGTTTAAGGGATACTTTAGACCCAAAACTTAATTAGGAGAGACTATGACAAACTATTTATTAGAAGTTAAAAATTTAAAAACACAGTTTAAAAAAGATAAAAAAGTTTTAACAGCTATTGAAGATGTATCTTTTAAAATAGAAAAGGGTGAGACACTAGGTCTTGTTGGAGAAAGTGGAAGTGGAAAATCAGTAACATCTATGTCTATCATGAGACTTCATGAAGAGAATGCTCTAATAAATGGAGAGATTTTTTTTCAAGGGGAGAATATTTTAAATCTTTCCAATAGAGATATGAAAAAAATTCGTGGCGGAAAAATAGCTACAATATTTCAAGATCCAATGTCATCTTTAAATCCAATTTTAAAAATAAAAGACCAGCTTATGGAGTGTACAAAAATTCATTTGGGGTATAGCAAAAAAGAGGCTGAAAGTCATGCTTTGAAAATGCTGCAATTAGTTGGAATTCCTAGTCCAGAAAGTGTTTTAAATAGATACCCTCATCAACTTAGTGGTGGAATGTGTCAAAGAGTTATGATAGCCATGGCTATGTCTTGCAATCCCCAACTTTTAATAGCAGATGAACCTACAACTGCCTTAGACGTTACAATTCAAGCACAGATTATGGAACTACTGTTAGAGTTAAAAGAGAAGCATCAAATGGGAATACTTTTAATAACTCATGATCTGGGAGTTATAGCAGAAACTTGTGATAATGTTATTGTTATGTATGCAGGACGAATAATGGAAAAAGCTAGTGTCCAAGAGTTATTTGATAGTCCGATACACCCTTATACAAAAGGGCTTATAGCTTCTGTTCCAAAACTTGGAAGTGGAGCAACAGCTTTGCCATATATAGAGGGAAAAGTTCCCGATTTAGCAAGTATGCCAAAAGGTTGTAAGTTTGCTCCAAGATGCAAAGTAGCTATTGAAAAATGTTCAGTGGAAGAACCAAAACTTAAAGAGTTATCAAATGGCAGAAAATGTAGATGTCATTTGATTTTAGATGAGGAGGGGATTTCATGAGAGAGGTTTTAGTTCAACTAAATGGGGTAAGTAAAAAATTTTTAGTTCCTCAGAAAGGATTTAAAAAAGAGAAAAAATATGTACATGCAGTTAACAATGTCTCTTTAGAAATTTTTAAAGGTGAAACTCTATCTATAGTTGGTGAAAGTGGTTGTGGAAAATCAACTTTAGGAAGAGTTATAAATAAAATATTAGATGTTGAAGAGGGAACAATTAAATTTAAAGGAATAGATATAACTAAACATAACTCAAGGGAGATGCTTCCTTTTAGAAAAGATATGCAAGTTATATTTCAAGATCCTTACGGTTCTTTAAATCCAAGAATGAAAATAAAAAATTTAGTTTCAGAGCCTCTTCTTGTTCATTCTGAATTTTCTGTAAAAGAGAGAGAAAAGAAAGCTTTAGAACTTTTAGATATGGTAGGACTTAGTAGTAGTCATGGTGAAAGATTTCCCCATGAGTTTAGTGGAGGACAGAGGCAACGTGTGGGAATAGCTAGAGCAATCTCTGTTAATCCAAGTTTGATTATAGCAGATGAGCCTATATCAGCTTTAGATGTTAGTATTCAAGCTCAAGTTATAAATATTTTCAAAGATTTACAAGAACGATTTAATTTGACATATTTTTTTATATCTCATGATTTAAGTGTAGTAGAACTTATCTCTGATAGAGTAGGAGTTATGTATTTAGGAAACTTAGTTGAAATAGGAGATAAAAAAAATATTTATAATAATCCTAAGCATCCGTATACAGAAGCATTGCTATCAGCAATACCTGTAGCTGAAGCAAATAAGAAAAGAGAAAGAATTATTTTAAAAGGGGATATACCTAGTCCAATTGATCGACCATCTGGATGTCCATTTTCCACAAGATGTCCAAAAGTTTTTAGTTTATGTAAAGAGAAAATGCCGATTTTAAAGGATTGTTCTGATGGAAAAAGTGAACATAAGGTAGCGTGTCATTTGGTAAAATAAACATACAAAAGGAGAGTGCAATGAAAAGAGTTTTAGTGGGATCTATGCATCATGAGTCTAATTCTTTTAATCCAATTATTACAGATGAAAAGGATTTTTCTATAAAATATGGAGAGGATTCATTAGTTTTTGAAACAAAAAATAATGCTTTAAGAGGAATAGTTGAAACTTTAAAAGAAAATGGTTATGATGTTGTTCCAACACTTAGTGCTAGAGCAGTTCCAAATGGAGAGGTAAGCTATGAGCTTTATAGCAGACTAAAAAAAGAGTTTATTGAGAGAGCTTTAGAAGCTGATAAAATTAAAAAATTAGATGGAATTAACTTAGCACTTCACGGTTCTATGAGAGTAGTTGGATTGGGAGAAGCAGAGGGAGATCTTTTAGAGGAACTTAGAAAATATTTTAAAGATATCCCAATTGTAGTTGCCCTTGATATGCACACAACTATGACTGATAAAATGCATAAATATGCTGATGCATATGTAGGATATAAATGTGCTCCACATACTGATTGTTTTGAAACGGGAGAACATGCAGCAGAGATATTGATGTATATTTTTAAAGAGAATAAGATTCCTAAAAAATCTTGGGTAAGTGTTCCTATGCTAATAGCTGGAGAGCAATCAGAAACTTCAACTGAGCCTATGGTTTATTTTATAAATAGATGTAGAGAGTATGAAAAAAAACAGGGAGTTCTAGCTGTTTCTATTCTTATGGGATATCCTTGGGCAGATAGCGAAGATGCTGCTGTTGGAATCTATGTTGTAGCAGATGATGAAAATTTAGCAAATACAATTTCAAAAGAGATAGGACAAGAGTTTTTCGATAGAAGAGATGAGTTTTCTTTTCACACAGAAACTTATGAACCTGAAGAAGCTTATGAAGTTGCTTTAAAGGCTTTAGAAGAAAAAAAGTTTCCAATATATCTATCTGATTCTGGAGATAATCCAACTGCAGGGTCATCATCAGATTGTACAGGATTTTTAAAAATAATTTTAGAAAATTCTAAAACGAAAAGTGTGCCTACTCCAATTATTTATGGTGGAATTTATGATCCTGAAGCAACATTATTTTGTAAAGGAAAAGTTGGACAAACCATAGAGGTTACTGCAGGAGCAAAGTTTGATACTAAAACTACAAAACCTTTAACTTTAAAGGGAGAGGTTATTAATTATTTAGAAAAATGGGGAACATATGAAAGTGATCTAGCAGTTTTAAGAGTAAATAATGTAGATGTAATTTTAGCAGAGAAACATGTAGGGTATGTGACTCCTGAAATGTATGAAGATTTAGGATTAGACCCTAAAAATCGTAATATTATTGTTTGCAAATTAGGATATTTAACTGAGCACCATAAACTTCTTTCTAAAAGAACTATCATGGCTTTAACAACAGGAAGTACGAATGAGGATATTTTAAATATAAAGTATGAAAAGGTTAAAAGACCGATTTTTCCTCTTGATAAAAATTTTGAATATAAAGCTTCTGTAAAAAATTAAAAAATAAACAGAAATAAAAAAGAGACTGTTGATTAATTCAGTCTCTTTTGTTTTGCTAAGTTTTTTAGTTTTCTTCAGCTAAGTTTTGTAAAATATTTTTTTGTTTTCCTTTTTTTAAAAACTTCTCTTCGTAATCTTTTAAAGAATCAATAGCATCCTTTGAAATAGGAAGAATACATCCAATGTTAATTATTGCCATTAACCCTAATCCTAAATCTGCTAGTGCCCAAACTGTTTGATTTTCCTGAATTCCACCTTGGAATACCATAACAATTATAAGGATTTTATAACTGATATTTAAAATAGAGTTTTTACTGATGAAACTTAAAGCGTTTCTTCCAAAGAATGTTACTCCTAATATCGTACTAAAAGAGAAAAGGAAGATTGTGATTGATGTAAAAGGAATTCCAATCCAACCTATATGACTTTTTAGTGATTCTTGGAATAATACCATACCACTTAAATCACCTTGATCTCCAGCTAAAAGCACAACTAATGCTGTTGCAGTACAAATTACAATAGTATCTACAAAAACTCCAAAAGCCTGAACTAACCCTTGTTTTGCAGGATGTTTAACGTCAGCTATTGCAGCTGCATAGTTTGAATTTCCTGTTCCAGCCTCATTAGAGAATAAACCTCTTTTAACTCCTTGCATAATTATTCCACCAAGAGCTCCACCTATAATCTGTTCTCCACCAAAAGCTTGATAAAAAATATTTTTTATTACAAGAGGTACTAAAGTTGCATTTTTTAGTATAACTATAAGTACAACTCCAATATATAATAAAGCCATGAAAGGAACTATTTTATTTAAAACGTTAATGATTTTATTACGTTTTCCAAAGATAGTTAAACCTACAGCTACAGAAAGTAATCCTGCAAGAAGAAATTTATTAATATGAAAAGCACTTTCAAAAGATTCAGTTACTGAGTTAGACATAACTTGGATTGCACCAATATAGCAAATTATTGAAGCTATTGCATAAAATACACCAATCCATCTTTTATTAAGTTTTTTCTCTAATATCCAAGGAGTACCACCTTCAAACTCTCCACTTGGATCTTTTTTTCTATAAATTACAGAAAGAGTAGACTCAATAAATGAAGTAGAGCATCCTAAAAGAGCAACAAGCCACATCCAAAATATAGATCCTGGACCTCCAACTGAAATAGCAGCAACAACACCAGCTATATTTCCAGCACCAATTCTACACGCTGTTCCTAAACAAAAGCTTTCAAAAGAACTAACACCATTTCCATCATCCTCTTTATTCCAAACAGATTTAAACATATGTTTAAAAAGTCTAAACTGCATAAAGTTTGTTTTTAAAGTAAAATATATAGCTGTTCCAATTAAAAGAGCTACAAGTATATTATTGCTCCAGATTATTCCATTAACAGAATCAACTAATTTTGTAATTAAATTCATAAAACTTCTCCTTTGTTACTTTTTTCTTTAATATGTATAGTTTATCATTATTATAAATCCCTTTGTAGATAACAATGTTTTAATTTTTTTGTTCGGTATTTTCTATAAAATATATATATTTATAAGGAGAGATAGTATATTTTTAACTTAAAAGTTGTTCGTACTTGTTTTTATAAACTTAAAAAAAATGACTTTTTTCTTCACAAAAAACTCAAAGTATTAACAAACTTAAGATTTAATGATAAAATATAAGAATAAAATTAAAAGTTAAGATTAAGGAGTGTTTCTATTGAAAAAAGAAGTAAAAAAAGGAGAATTACATCCAAATAATCCCCACAAAGGAAGATATGATTTTAAAGTTTTAGTTGATAAACTACCTGAATTAAAATCATTTATTATAAAAAATCCCATTGGAGAAGAGACTATAGATTTTAGTGATAATCAAGCTGTAGTATGTTTAAATAAAGCATTATTAAAAACATATTATAATATTGATAACTGGGATATTCCTGCTGGATTTTTATGTCCACCAATACCTGGAAGAGCTGACTACATTCACTATATAGCAGAATTGTTAACTAAAAAGAAAAATATAAATGTATTGGATATAGGAACTGGAGCAAACTGTATCTATCCTATTATAGGAAGTCAAACTTTTGATTGGAACTATACAGCTTCAGATATAGATCCTAAATCTATTGAAAATGCTCAAAAAATAATAGATTCAAATGAAAAATTAAAAAATAAAGTAAAGCTAAAGCTTCAAAAAGATAGAAATCATATTTTTGTAGGAGTTATTGAAAAAAATGATAAATTTGATTTAACTATGTGCAATCCTCCATTTCATTCGTCTTTAGAGGATGCTTTAAAAGCTAATCAAAGAAAAGTGAATAATTTAAATAAGGGAAATAAAAATATTCAAAAAGGATTGAACTTTGGAGGACAAAAAGCTGAATTGTGGTGTCCAGGAGGAGAGCGTTTATTTCTTAAAAAAATGGCTAAAGAAAGTGCGAATTTTGCTTCGCAAGTATATTATTTTACATCTTTAATTTCAAATAAAGAAAATATAAAACCAACAATAAAGGTTCTTGAAAAGTTAGGAGCTAAATGTAAAGTTTTAGAGATGAGCCAAGGACAGAAAATAAGTAGAGTTTTAGCTTGGACTTTTAACCAAAAATAAAATTTTTTAAACAAAATAATATAATAATTTAATAAAAAAGAAAGATAATACAAATGAAAAGAGAAAGATAGTGTGAGTAGAGAGCTATTTTTCTCTTTTATTTTTTGAAAAAATAGCTTGCAAATTTAAAATTAAAGGTGTATACTCATATCAAGTTTGTAATAATTACAAATTTATAAAACTATAAAAATATAGTTTTTAGAACAGGAGGGCACAATGAACAACATTAAAGGAACAAAAACAGAAAAGAATTTATTAGAAGCTTTTGCAGGGGAGTCGATGGCAAGAAACAAGTACTCTTACTACGCAAGTAAAGCTAAAAAAGAAGGGTATGTTCAAGTAGCTAAACTATTTGAAGAGACAGCACACAATGAGCAGGAACATGCGAAAATTTGGTTTAAACTTCTTCATGGAGGAACAGTAGCTTCTACTATTGAAAATTTAAAAGATGCTGCTGAAGGTGAAAACTATGAGTGGACAGATATGTATGCAACTTTTGCTAAAGAAGCTAGAGAAGAGGGGCTAGAGGATATAGCTATTCTTTTTGAAGAGGTTGGAAAAATAGAAAAACAACACGAAGCTAGATATAAACAGCTTCTAGAAAATATAGAATCAGGAAAAGTATTTAAAAGAGAGGAAGTAAAAGAGTGGGAGTGTATGAACTGTGGTCATATACACACAGGAGATTCAGCTCCAGAGTTATGTCCAGTTTGTAAGCATCCAAAGGCTTACTTTATGTTACAACCTAAAAATTTTTAAGGGGAGGCAGTTATGAGTAAGCATCTATCACAAAATATTAGAGTAGCTATCAATGAGGATAGTTACTCTATAGTTAGAGATGAAAAACTTTGTATAAAATGTGGTCAATGTAAAGAGGTTTGCAATACTTATATAGGCGTAAATAATAATTATTCTTTGAATAAAACCAATGATTTGGCTGTTTGCATAGAGTGTGGGCAGTGTGCTAATGTTTGTCCAACATCGAGTATTACAGAGGTTTATGATTATAAAAAGTTAAAATCATTAATTAAAAATAAAGAGAATATAGTTATATTCTCAACTTCTCCTGGAGTTAGAGTTGCTTTAGGTGAAGAGTTTCAAATGGATGATGGAAGTTTTGTTCAAGGAAAAATGGTAGCACTGTTAAAAAAGTTAGGTGCAAGTTATGTTCTTGATACAAATTTTGCAGCAGATTTAACAATTGTAGAAGAGGCTAGTGAACTTTTAAATAGAATAACTAAAAATGATAAACCGTTACCACAATTTACAAGTTGTTGTCCAGCTTGGGTAAAATATGCTGAGATTTTTCATCCTGAAATTTTACCACATATATCTACAGCAAAAAGTCCAATTGGAATGCAAGGACCAACTATAAAAACATATTTTGCTAAAAAAATGGAAATTGATCCTAGAAAAATAATAAATGTTGCTGTAACACCATGTACAGCTAAAAAATTTGAAATCAAAAGAGATGAAATGAATGACTCTGCTCATTATAATGAAATAGAAAACTTAAGAGATATGGATTTTGTTATAACAACGAGAGAACTAGCTCTTTGGGCAAAAGAGGAAGGAATAGATTTTCAAATTTTACCTGATGCTGATTATGATAAATTTATGGGAGAGGCTTCAGGAGCAGGAGTTATATTTGCAAATACAGGTGGAGTTATGGAGGCAGCTTTAAGAACAGCATACGCATACTTAACTAAAAAACAACCGCCATCAGAACTTTATAATCTTAAAGAGATTCGTGGAATGGAAGGAGTGAAAGAGGCTTCTTTAAATATTGAAGGATTAAATATAAATGTGGCTGTAATTTTTGGAACAGCTAATGCAACAAAATTCATAGAAAATATTAAAAATTTAGATAAGGAATATCACTTTATTGAGGTTATGACTTGCCCAGGTGGATGTATCGGCGGTGGAGGACAACCAAAAGGTACAATGCTAAAAGGTGATAAGCTAAGAGAAAAGAGGATTGAAGGTTTATATAAAAGAGATTCTGAATTAAAACTTAGACTTAGTCATGAAAATCCAGAGATTATTGAGTTATATAAAGATTTCTATAAGGAACCTTTAAGTGAGTTAGCAGAAAAAATGTTACATACTAATTATTATGATAGAAGTGAAGAACTAGGAGGAAAGAAAATGGAAAAATATAGATGTACAGTTTGTGGATATATACATGAAGGTGAGTTAACAGAGGGATTTATTTGTCCACTTTGTAAGCAACCAGCAAGTGTTTTTGAAAAAATAGAGGAGAAAAAAGTTGAAGGATCTACTAATAAATATGCAGGTACTAAAACTGAGAAAAATTTATTAGATGCTTTAGCAGGTGAATCTTTAGCTAGAAATAAATATACATTCTATTCAGAGGTGGCAAAAACAGAGGGATATGAACAGATTCATCACCTATTTATAAAAACTGCTGATAACGAAAGAGAGCACTCTAAGTTATGGTTTAAAGAGTTGGGAATGCTTGGAGATACAAGTGAAAATTTACTTCACGCAGCTGAGGGTGAAAATTATGAGTGGACAGATATGTATAGTAAATTTGCTGAAGAAGCAGAAGCAGAAGGATTCTATGATCTTGCTAAAAAGTTTAGAGCTGTAGCTAAAATAGAAAAAGCTCATGAGGAAAGATACCGTAAACTTTTAAATAATGTACAAATGAAAGAAGTTTTTGAAAAAGCAGATGAAACTATGTGGGAGTGTATAAACTGTGGGCATTTAGTTATGGGTAAAAAAGCTCCTGAGAGTTGTGAAGTATGTTCTTATTCGCAAAGTTTCTTTGAAGTAAGATCAGAAAATTATTAGAATTATATTAAAATAGAAAATAAAAAAGGAAAGTAATAGTCTATATTGAATACTTATTCTAGATTATATTTTAATTATCAAAATATTTTTAAATAAAATATTGACAATACTAAAAAAGTGTAGTATTATTAATTTGTAATCGTTACAAAACAAAAATAATTATAAATATATAGGAGGTTATCACATGTCATTAATTGGAAAAAATATCGGAGAGTTTAAAGCACAAGCTTATCACAACAACAACTTTGTTGAAGTTACTAATGAGTCTATAAAAGGGAAATGGTCAGTTTTCTTCTTTTATCCAGCAGATTTCACTTTTGTTTGTCCTACAGAGTTAGGAGATTTAGCTGACAACTATGCTAAATTTAAAGAGATTAACTGTGAAATTTATTCAGTTTCAACTGATACTCACTTTGTTCATAAAGCATGGCATGACACTTCTGATACTATAAAGAAAATACAATACCCTATGGTAGCAGATCCTACAAGAAAAATATCAGAAATGTTTGGTGTTTTAATTCCTGAAGAGGGATTAGCATTAAGAGGAAGTTTTGTTATAAATCCTGAGGGAAAAATCGTAGCATATGAAATTCATGATTTAGGAATTGGAAGAGATGCTGCAGAACTTTTAAGAAAAGTTCAAGCTGCTCAATTTGTAGCTGAGCACGGTGGAGAGGTTTGTCCTGCAAAATGGAAACCAGGTTCAGAAACTTTAAAACCATCTTTAGATCTAGTTGGAAAAATTTAAACTCTTTTGAAAGGCACTATAAGGTGCCTTTCAATTTTTAATAACATATATACTTAAAATTAAGAGGTGAACTATGGATAAAATATATGATTTAATTGTTATCGGTGGAGGTCCTGCAGGATTATCAGCTGGAATATATGCTGGTAGAGCTCAGATGGATGTTCTTATCATAGAAAAGTCTGAAGTTGGAGGACAGATAACTACTACTTCTGAAGTTGTAAATTACCCAGGGATTAAAGAGATTTCTGGTCATCATTTGGGAGAGCAGATGAAAGAGCAAGCTCTTGGATTTGGTGTTGAATTTTTAAAATCAGAAGTTACGAATATGGATTTTAAAGATGAAATTAAAGAGATTGAAACAACTTCTGGAACTTATAAAGCTTTAAGTGTAGTTATTGCTACTGGAGCAAATCCAAGAAAATTAGGATTCCCTGGAGAGATTGAATATACAGGTAGAGGAGTTGCATATTGTGCTACTTGTGATGGTGAGTTTTTCACTGGTCTTGATGTTTTCGTTATTGGAGCGGGATTTGCTGCTGCTGAGGAAGCTATATTTTTAACTAAGTTCGCTAGAAAAGTTACAATAATAGCTAGAGAGCCTGAGTTTACATGTGCTAAGTCGATAGCTGAAAAAGTTTTAAAGCATCCAAAGATTGAGGTAAAATTTAACTCTCAAATTATTGAGGTAACTGGAGATACTAAACTTAGAAAAGCTATTTTTAAAGATAATCTTACAAATACTACTTGGGAATATAATGCTCCAGACAACGAATCTTTTGGTGTTTTTGTTTTCATTGGATATAAACCACAAAGTGATCTATTTAAAAATCATATAAATTTAGATTCTCAAGGGTATATTATAACTGATGGGGATTTACAAACAAATGTTAAAGATGTTTATGCTGTTGGAGATATTAGACCAAAGAGATTGAGACAAGTTGTTACAGCAGTTGCTGATGGAGCTTTAGCTGCAACAGTTTTAGAAAAAGTTGTTGAAGAGAAAAGAGAAGTTCTAGGAATTAAAAAAGAGGAAAAGGAACATCCAAAAACTTCAGATGTTTCTAATGAAGATTCTAAATCTAAGTTTTTAGATGAAGGAATAGTTTCTCAGCTGAAAGGTATCTTTGAAAGATTCCAAAACAATATAAAAATAGTATCGATATTAAATGATAATGACCTTTCAATAAATATCAGAGAGTTTCTAACTGAGATTTGTGATATTTCTGATAAATTATCTTTAGAAATTTATAAAAAAGATGAAAATCCAGAGCTAGAGAAAAAAATAGAATTAGATTGCTCTCCAACAATTGCAATTTTAGATTCTAATGATAACTTTAGAGGAGTTAAGTTTTCAGGATTACCAAGTGGTCATGAGTTAAACTCTTTTATCTTAGCTTTATATAATATAGCTGGGCCAGGACAAGAATTAAATGAAGAATTAAAGGGAAAAATTCAAAGTATAGATAAAAAAGTAAAACTTAAAATTGCAGTTTCACTTTCTTGTTCACTTTGTCCTGAGGTAGTTACAGGAGCACAAAGATTAGCTATTGAAAACTCAAATGTTCAAGCTGAAATGATAGATATATTTGCATTCCCAGAACTAAAAAACAAATATAATATTATGGGAGTTCCAGCTTTGATTATAGATGATAAGGATATCTCTTTTGGAAAGCAATCTATTGAAGAGATTATTGAGAAAATAACAAAATAAAAATAAAGAGATTAGGTAATTTTAAAGTATTACCTAATTTTTTTATTTTTCAATCAAAATTAAAATTGTTGCAATTTGACAAAAGTAATTTCTTATTATATATTCATATCAGAAAAAAATAACATGGGAGAATAGAAAAGTGAAAAATATAAAAAATGAAATTAAAGAGATCTGGGATGAAGCATATAAAGAAAATTTAAGAGAGGAATTAGGATGGTATGAGGCTGTTCCTGAACCATCGTTATCGTTAATAAAAAAATATGCCTTAAATAAAAATGAAAAAATTTTAGATGCAGGATGTGGAGAAAGCACACTTCTACAATCTCTTATTGAAAATGAATTTAAAGATATAGAGGGGATAGATTTAAGCTCTGAGGCTATAGCTTTTCAAAAGAAAAATTTAAAGTATAGTGAATTGGATGTAGAAATAAATTTAAAAGTAGCTGATTTGACTGAGAATCTAAAATTTGATAAAAAGGGAAAAATATGGCATGATAGAGCTGTATTTCATTTTCTTTTTGATGATTCATTGAGAAAAAATTATAAGGACAATGTAAAAAAATTTCTTGTAAATGAAGGGATTTTTATTCTATCATGTTTTTCTAAAGAGAACGAAGCTGAGAAATGTAATGGATTGTTAGTTAATAAGCAAGACGTTAAAGAGCTAGAATGTTTTTTTGAAGATTCATTTAGTTTAAAAGAAACCTTAGAATATAATTATAAAATGCCTTGGGGAGATACTAGAAAATATATTTATTGTATTTTTTTAAAAAAGAGTTATAATTTAAATTGAATTATAATTTAAAAAGGAGATAGTAGAATATTATGTTGCATAGAATTTTTAGAAAATTTAGAAAAGATGAAATTGTTAAAATTGAAAATAACGAAGTAGATATACAAGCTTTGAGAAAAAAAGCTGAGGAGTATTATAGAAATAGAGACTTTTATTGTTCAGAAGCAGTTTTAAAAGTTTTAAAAGATTCATTTGAAGCTCCTTACGGGGATGAGGTTATTAAATTAGCATCAGGGTTTCCAGTTGGAATGGGTAATGGATGTACATGTGGAGCTGTAAATGGTGGAGTAATGGCAATTGGAATGTTTTTTGGAAGAGGAGAGGCTGGAGGGCCAGAGGTTAAAAAAAGTATGGAGTTAACAAAAGAACTTCAAACAAAGTTTACAGAAAAAAGAAAAGTTTGTTGTTGCAAAGTTTTAACTCGTGGGATGGATTTAGGAACAAAGGAACATATTAATCATTGTATTGAGATAACAGGAGAGTTAACAGAGATAACAGCAAAAATTTTAGCAAGAGAATTAGGATATAAAGAAAAATAAGATGTGAAGGATAATTATTTAAAATGATTATCCTTCACTTTTTTAGTTCAAAAAAAATTATTAATGAACAAAAAATTACGATAAAAAAATGCTCGAAAAAAGTTATTTTTTTAACAAAAGATTTCAATTGAAAATATAAATATTGACATAAATTATATTTAAAGCTAGAATACTAGTAGACTAAATTTTTTGGAGGAATTTGTTAGATGTTAAATGAAAATATCGTTTTAAAAATGAAGGATATTGTTGAAAACTGTATGGGCGATTCAGAAGCTGCCTGTAAAAGTAATTGTCCGATGAACACTGATGTAAAAAAATATGTTAAATTAATCGGTGAAGAAAATGGACAAGAAGCAATCAAAGTTATTAGAGAAAAACTATTTTTACCAGGAACACTAGGAAGAATTTGTGCTCATCCTTGTGAACAAAACTGCAGAAGAGGGGAAGAGGATTCACCAATAG
>NZ_CAMQXC010000018.1 GCF_947038635.1 uncultured Cetobacterium sp.
AGATACAAGAGGAGCAGTAGCAGCACTTGCTTCAGTAGCTAAGTTACCATTCCACCATGCAGAAGATGGAATTTCTTACACATTCGCTATAACTCCAGGAGCCTTAGGTAAGTCTAGAGAGGAAAGAGTAGAGAACTTAGTAGGATTAATGGATGGATACTTCACAGCTGATGGAGGACAACACTTAAATGTTAACGTATTTGATAGAGCGTTATTAGAGGATGCAATGGCTAACCCTGAGAAGTACCCTCAATTAACAATCAGAGTATCTGGATATGCAGTTAACTTCGTAAGATTAACAAAAGAGCAACAATTAGACGTTATATCAAGAACAATTAACGGAAATATGTAATAATTAAAAAAGGATGTGCTAAGAAAATGAAAAAGGGATTTATTCACTCACACGAGAGTTTTGGAACTGTAGATGGACCAGGTATTAGATATGTAGTGTTTACTCAAGGGTGTCCTTTAAGATGTAAATACTGTCATAATTGTGATACTTGGAAAAGAGAGGATGCAAAATTCTTGGAAACTCCTGAACAAACTTTCTTAGAGATCTGTAGATATAAAAACTTTATTAAAACAGGAGGAGTAACGGTGACTGGTGGAGATCCGTTAACTCAACCTGAATATGTAAAGGAGCTATTGAGACTTTGTAAACAAGAGGGTATACATACAGCAATTGATACTTCAGGGTATTTATTTAATGATAAGGTTAAAGAAGCTTTGGAGTACGCAGATCTTGTTTTACTAGATATAAAATCAATTGATCCAGTACAATATAAAGAGTTAACTGGTGTTGAATTAGAACCAACACTTCAATTTGCAAAATATTTAAAGGAAATCGGGAAACCGATGTGGGTAAGACATGTTGTAGTACCTGGAATCACTGATAATGATGAGTTATTAGGAAAATTAGCTGATTACTTAAAAGATTTTGATAATCTTGAAAAAGTAGAGGTTTTACCATATCACTCTTTAGGTGAGTATAAATGGCAAAAAATTGGAATGGATTATCCTTTAAAAGGAGTTGAACAGCTATCAGCTGAGAGATTTGAAAATGCAAAGAATATATTTAAAAGTAGAGGTTTATCAGTTAAATAGTAAAGTTTTGACTACCTTAGAACATAAAAGTTCTAAGGTAGTTTTTTATATATTTTAATAAAAAATATGATATAATTAAAGAAAAATATAAAAGGAGAAATCAATGATTATATTAGGAATAGAAACATCTTGCGATGAAACATCGATAGCTGTTTTAAAAGATGGGAAAGAAGTTTTATCTAATAACATTTCTTCTCAAATAGATATACATAAAGAATATGGTGGGGTTGTTCCTGAAATTGCTTCAAGACATCATATTAAAAATATAGCTACAATTTTAGAAGAGAGTTTAGAAGAAGCTAAAATAACAATGGATGATGTAGATTATATAGCTGTAACATATGCACCTGGCTTAATAGGAGCATTACTTGTGGGAATATCTTTTGCAAAAGGATTAGCATATGGTCATGATATCCCTTTAATTCCAGTTCATCATATTAAAGCTCATATTTATGGAAACTTTATTGAGCATAATATAGAATTGCCATGTATAGCTTTAGTAGTATCAGGTGGGCATACAAATATAGTATATATAGATGAGAAACATAATTTTATAAATTTAGGAGCAACTTTAGATGATGCAGTTGGTGAAAGTTACGATAAGGTAGCAAGAGTTATGGGTATTGGATATCCAGGTGGACCAATTGTAGATAAGCTTTATTACAAAGGGAATAAAGAGACTTTAAAAATACCAGAACCTAAAGTGGATGGATATAATTTTAGCTTTTCAGGAATTAAAACATCGGTTATAAACGCTGTAAATAAAGCTAAAATGAAAGGAGAAGAGTTTAAATCTGAAGATTTATCAGCTTCATTCCAAGAAAAGGTAGTAGATATACTTTGTAAGAAAACATTAAAAGCTGCCCAAGATAAAGGTGTTAAACAAATTGTAATAGCAGGTGGAGTTGCAGCGAATTCATTATTAAGAAGTGAGCTAAGTGAAAGAGCAAACAAAATAGGAATAAAAGTAAATTATCCTTCGATGACTTACTGTACTGATAATGCAGCAATGATAGCTGAAGCGGCATATTATAAATTGAAATATGGAAAAGAACCAATTTTTGCAGATTTAACATTAAATGGAAAAGCGACATTAGATATAATGAAAGATTAAAAATACCCCAAATTTTGGGGTATTTTAAATTTTATGATATAATTTTAATACAACAAAATGGAGTTAAGACAAGTCCTTCTACAAGGTATTTGACATTGAAAAACTCTTGAAAATATGGTAAAATTTTTAGATAGTAAAGTGTAATTTTGGAGGTAAAATGAAGATATATATTGCTCCTTTAGCAGGAGTTACAGACTATACATTTAGAGGAATTTTAGATGATTATAAACCAGATTTGATGTTTACAGAGATGGTTAGTATAAATGCGTTAGAAATGGAAAATGAAAAAACTTTAAATCAAATTTTAAGAATAAGAGATGGCGAAGCTGTTCAAATCTTTGGTAAAGATGTAGAGAAGATGGTTTATAGTGCAAAGTATATAACAGAAAAATTAGGAGTAAAGCATATAGATGTAAATGCAGGATGTCCAGTGAATAAGATTATAAAAAATGGATACGGTGCAGCTTTATTAGAAGATCCTGATCAAATAAAAAGAATATTATGTGAAATAAGAGAAGCTATACCTGAAGATGTAAATTTATCTTTAAAAACTAGAGTAGGTTACAAAGGATTAAAGCAACATAGACTGGTAGGTAAGATAGCTGAAGAAGCTGGATGTAAACATATCACAATTCATGGAAGAACAAGAGAGCAGATGTATAGTGGAACTGCAAACTGGGACCTTATAAAAGAAGTAAAAGAAAGTGTTAATATAGAGGTTATTGGAAATGGGGATATATTTACAGCTGAAGATGCTTATGAAAGAGTTAAGCATTCAAGAGTTGATGGAATAATGTTAGCTAGAGGAATATGTGGAAATCCATGGTTAATAAAGCAGATTAAAGAAAAGTTTGAAACAGGAGAAGTTATAACAGAAGTTACTCCAGAGATGAGACTAGACATGGCAATTAGACATGCGCTTCAAGGTAAATTAGATAATCCAAATAAGAAGTTTTTGTTTGAGCTTAGAAAACATCTTTGTTGGTATTTAAAAGGAATAAGAAATGGAGCGGCATTAAAAGGAGCGATAAATCAAATAGAAAGCTATGATGAATTAATAGCGTTATTGGAAAAAGCTAAGGAAAATTTAAAATAAAGGGACGTGATTTTTTGTCAGTAGATACACCATTAATGAGTCAATATAAAGAGATAAAAAAAGAAAATCAAGATAATATTCTATTTTTCAGACTAGGGGATTTTTATGAGATGTTTTTTGAAGATGCAGTTATAGCTTCTAGAGAACTTGGTTTAACATTAACAAGTAGAAATAAAGAAAAAGGAATAGAAGTTCCACTAGCGGGAATACCTTACCACTCTTCAGCTGGATATATAGGTAAGCTTGTGGCTAAAGGATATAAAGTAGCAATATGTGAGCAAGTAGAGGATCCAAAAGCAACTAAAGGTATTGTAAAGAGAGAAGTTGTAAGAGTAATAACTCCTGGAACAATAATAGATACTGAATATTTAGATGAAAAAAGTAATAATTACTTGATGGGAATTGTTGTAAAAAAAGAAACAATAGGACTAACATACATAGATATAACAACTGGAGAATTTGTAGCTAGTGAGAAAAAGAAAACAGAAGATTATGTGTATAAAATACTAGGAGAAATAAATAAAATATCTCCGAGAGAAGTTTTAATAGATGAAAATTCATATACAGATTTAGAAAAGGAATTAAAACAATTTGCTCAATTAAATAAAATAAATATTAGTTCATATTTAAAAGTAAAAAAAAGTGAAGAGTTTTTAAAAAAATATTTTAAAGTTATCTCTTTAGATAGTTTTGATTTGAACAATAAGGTTGGAGCCATTGAGTCTGCTGCAATGGTTTTAGAATATGTATTAGAGTTACAAAAAGGAAATGAAATTCCTGTAGATAAGATAATTTATACAGGAAGCGAAAATATAATGGAGTTAAATCTTACAACACAAAGAAATTTAGATGTTGTAGCATCAAATAGAGAAAATGGTGTTCTAGGAACTTTACAATGGATTTTAGATAGCTGTAGAAGTTCTATGGGTAGTAGATTATTAAAACATTTTTTAAAAAATCCTTCAACTTCAAAAGACATAATTCTTGAAAGACAGAAAGATATCGAGTTTTTTTATAAAGGAGTTCTTTTAAGAGAAGAGGTAAGAGAAAAACTAAAAGATATATATGATATAGAAAGAATAATTGGAAAATTAGTTTTAGGAAATGAAAACGCAAGAGATTTAGTAGCTTTAAAAAAATCAATATTAAATAGCTTAGAGATATATAAGATTTTAAAAGGGAATCCTATTTTTGAGATAGCTTTAGATGAATTAGTTGAAATCTATAATTTGATAGAAAGTAGTATAAAAGATGAGGTTCCATTTTCTATTAGAGAAGGTGGAATGATAAAAGATGGTTATAATACCGAGTTAGATGAGCTACATAGTATATCAAATAATGGAAAAGATACAATTTTAGAGATTGAAAATAGAGAGAGAGAAAGAACGGGGATAAAAGGTTTAAAAATAAAATATAATAAAGTGTTTGGATATTTTATAGAAGTAACTAAAGCTAATATCCATTTAGTTCCTGCTGATTATATAAGAAAACAAACTTTAGCTAATGCAGAGAGATATATTGTTGAAGATTTAAAAATTTATGAGGAAAAAGTTCTGAACGCTAAAGATAAAATAGAGAATTTAGAATATCATCTTTTTAAAGAGATTTCTGAGAAAATAAAAAATTTTAGAAGTATACTTCATGAGTTAGCCTATAAGTTATCTTATTTAGATGTTATAACAAACTTTGCACATATAGCAACAAAAAATAGTTATATAAAACCTGAGATAACAACAGAAGGAGATATAGAAATAATAGGGGGAAGACATCCTATTGTAGAGCAATTAGTAGGAAGAGAAAATTTTGTTAAAAATAGTATTGTTTTAAATAATGATAAAAATTTAATAATCTTAACAGGACCAAATATGTCAGGAAAATCTACATATATGAAGCAGGTAGCATTAATTTTAATAATGGCACATATGGGTTGTTATGTTCCTGCAGAATATGCTAAAATAGGAATTGTAGATAAAATTTTTACAAGAATAGGAGCTAGTGACGATTTAGTTACTGGACAATCAACATTTATGTTAGAGATGAGTGAAGTTGCTAATATAGTTAATAGTTCTACTAAAAATTCATTTATTATATTAGATGAAATAGGTAGGGGAACGTCAACATTTGATGGAATTTCAATTGCAACAGCAATAACAGAGTATATTCATGATAACATTCAAGCTAAAACAATTTTTGCAACACATTACCATGAGTTAACTCAATTAGAATCAAAGTTAAGTAAATCTGCAAACTTTAGAATTGAAGTTAAAGAGGATGAGAAAGAGATTCTATTTTTAAGAGAGATTGTAAAAGGTGGAGCTGATAAATCTTATGGAATAGAAGTTGCAAGATTAGCGGGATTACCAATGGAAATTCTAGATAGAGCAAAAGAAATGCTGAGAGTTTTAGAAAATAGAAAAATGATAATAGAAAGAAAAGTAAAAAAAGAACAATTGATATTATTTGGAGAATTTGAACCTGAAACAAAAGAGGAACCTATAAAAAAAGAAGAAGAAAATATTATACAGCTAGAAAATGAGGAAAAAATAGTATTACGTCTTTTAAGAGAGGCTGAATTGGATAAAATGACACCACTTGATGCCTTTTTAAAGTTAAATGAATTGAAACGTATTTTAAACTAGGAGGGCGGTATGAATAAAAAGAAAATAGCCTATAGAGTTATTATAGTGGCGGTATTGGTTTTGGGATATTTCAATTATTTCGGTAATGAAAAGAAAATAGAAAAAAAAGAAGAGGTAGTAGAAACTACTGGAGCTATTTATGATACTGATGGGTATCATATTGAAGCTGATAAACAGAAAGATTTTTTAAAAACTAACGAAACAACTTTTGAAAAAGCAAAAGCTATAATTGATGGTATGGTTTTAACTGGAGATAACGCTTTTTTAGATGCAGGAAAAAATTTATTGTTAAAATCTAATATCTTAGGGAAGAGTTTAAATGGATGGGAGTTTGAAACTCAAGAAGCTAAGTATAATAAAGAAAATGGAGAAGTAGAATCTACAATAGGTGTTACAGCAATTAATAAATCTGAGGGAATAGAAGTATCAGGGAAAAATTTTAAAAGTGATACTAAAATGGAAAATGTAGTTTTATCTGGAGACGTAAAGTTTAAAACTAAAAATATGACACTGTCAGCTGAAAATGCAAAATATAATGATAAAGATAAGGTTATAAATATAGAAGGAAATTCATTTTTGTCAGGATCAAATTTTGGAAGTGGATCAGGAATATTAAGTGGAAATTTTAAAGGTCTAAAATATGATACTAAAACAAATGTTTTAACTACTTCGAACTCATTTATGTTAGATTATAATGGTATTAAATTATATGGAGATGATTTAGTATTAAACGATAAAACAGAATCTTTTAAAATAAGCAAGAATGTTTATGTATTAGCTGATGGTTATAAAATAGATATGGAAAGTATCACTTCAGATGGTGGAGATAGTATTAACTTTAATGGGAAAATATCAGGAACTAATGGAACATACTCTTTTAAAGGTGATGATGGAGTATATAATAAAGTAACTAGAAAATTTGTTTTAAAAGGTAATGTTCAAGGTAGTGATAAAAATGGTGGAAAGCTATTAACAGATATGGCAATATATGCAACAGATACAAAAGAGTTAGAGTTAATTAGTGATAAAAATGTAGAATATACAAGTCCAGAGAATAAAATCTTAACAAAAAATTTAATTTATTTAACAGAAACTGGTGAGTTATATTTAAAAGATGGATATACATATTTTAGTGAAAAATATAATAGTAAAGGAGAGAATTTCTTTTACAATAAAATTACAGGTAAAGGGTATGTACTAAAAGGAAGTATAAAAAATAATATAGAAAATCAATATGCTTCGGGAAATAGAGTTGATTTTGATAGACAAGAGGATAGTTATTTAGTTGATGGAGATGCTTACTTTGAAGATAATAACTATATTTTTGAAAGTCAAAAGATAGATTATTTAGGAAAAAAAGGTTTTGTATATTTGCCAGATAAATATATTTTAAAAAGAAAAAAGGAAAAGGATACTTTTGAAGGATTAAAAGGAGAGTATAATTTAACAACTGAGGTATTTAAATCTTTTGGTCAATTTAAGTATACAAGCACAGATAATGTTGTTGAAGGAATAAATTTAGATTTTAATCAGAAAACAGGAGTAGGCTTAGTTGAAAAAGATTTAGTAGCTTTTGATAAAAAAGGTGAAACTAAAATAATATCAACAAGTGGTGAATTTAAAGAAAATGAGTTTGTAAAAATAAAAGACAAGCTAGTTTTAAAAAGTGGAGACATAATAGCTAATGCTAATTCAGCAGATTATCAGATAAAAGATCAAAAAATATACATTCCAGGTGAAATTATATTTGAGGACACTGTTAAAAAAAGTTCTGGAAAAATGTACAACGGAGTGTACGAAACTGATAAAAAAGTATTCACTGGTGAAAAATTTAATGGAAAAGATGTGAAGAATACATTAAAAAGTGATATAATAAAGTACTTTACTTCTCAAGGGAATTTTGTTTTGGAAAAGAATGCAGAAATTAAAGACGAAAAAACAACTTTAAAAGGAGATCAGTTAGAGTACAATAAAAATACAGAAATAGCAAAATCTCCAAAAGCTTTTGAAATAAAATATGATGATTATGATATATTCGGTAACAGTGGAACTTTAGATAAAAAAACAAGTCACTTAACGGGTAATAATGTATTAATAAAATCAAAATTGAATGAAGAGTTTAAAGGAGATCGTGTAGATGGAACTTTAGATAATATGAATTTAGATTTTATAGGAAATGTTTCTGGAAGAATTTATCAAGATGGGGTACCTGTAAACTTTAAAGGAGATTTTGTAAGAGCATACTTCAAAAAAGATGCTCAAGGTAAAAATCAAATACAAAGAGTTGAGATTAGAAAAAATGCAGTGATTGAAAAAGAGGGAACAACGCTTTATTCAGACTATTTAGAGATACAGCCAGAAAAGAAATTAGTTTTTGGAAAAGATAATACTAAAGCAGTATTAAAAGATAAAGATGGAACAGTAACAACAGTTACATCTAATATGATGACAGGAAATCTGAATACAGAGATTGTTGATCTAGTTGGAAAAGTAGTAATTGTTAGAAAAGATAAAGATAAAACTTTAAATGCAACATCAACAAAAGCTAAAATAAAAAATAAAGATAATATAATTGAGTTAAGAGGAGACGTTGTTGTTGATGATGGTGAATCTGTAATAACATCTGATGAAGCGGATTATAATACAAAAACTAATAAAGTAAAAGCTAGAGGAAATGTATTCGTAGATTATAAAGTAAATGAGAAGAAAAGTGTAACAAATGTAAATCAAATAAATTCAGGATATAATAAAATCTTAAAAAAATAAGGAGAATCTATGAGAAGTATAGTTGCTCAAGGATTATGTAAAAGTTATAAAAAAAGACAAGTAGTTAAAGATGTGAGTTTGGAAGTTAAAAAAGGCGAAATTGTTGGTCTTTTAGGACCTAACGGAGCAGGAAAAACTACAACATTTTACATGATAACTGGAATAGTTAAGCCTGAAAAAGGTCAAGTTTTTATTAATGAAGTAGATATAACAGAGTATCCAATGTATAAAAGAGCAGATATGGGAATTGGTTATCTTGCACAAGAACCATCAATTTTTAGAAATCTTTCTGTTGAAGACAATATATTAGCTATATTGGAGATGAAAGGATTACCAAAAGACGAACAAATAAAAAAAATGCAAGAGTTATTAGAAGAGTTTAAGTTAACACATGTAGCAAAATCGATGGGTTATTCTCTTTCTGGAGGAGAGAGAAGAAGAGTTGAAATAGCAAGAACAATAGCTAATGATCCAGATTTTATATTGCTAGATGAACCATTTGCTGGAGTTGATCCTATAGCTGTAGAGGATATACAACAAATTATTAAATACTTAAAGCAAAGAGGATTAGGAATATTAATAACAGACCACTCAGTAAGAGAGACGTTATCTATAACTGAGAAAGCATATATAATGGCTAACGGAAAAGTATTGATAAGTGGAACTCCTGAAGAAATAGCTTCTAATCCAATGGCAAAGAAAGTATATTTAGGAGAAAACTTTAAATTAGATTAAATAAATTTTAAAAATATAGTGGAGGAAACAAGAAGATGTTAACAGGTAACGAAATTAGAAGCAAATTTATAGAATTTTTCGAAAAGAAAAATCATAAGCACTTTGAAAGTGCATCACTTATTCCAGATGATCCAACTCTTTTATTAACAGTTGCTGGAATGGTTCCGTTTAAGCCATACTTTTTAGGACAAAAAGAGGCTCCAACACCAAGAGTAACAACTTACCAAAAATGTATTAGAACTAATGACTTAGAAAATGTTGGAAGAACAGCTAGACACCACACTTTTTTTGAAATGTTAGGAAATTTTTCTTTTGGAGATTATTTTAGAGAAGAAGCAATAATTTGGTCATGGGAATTTATAACAGAAGTTTTAAAATTAGATAAGGATAAGTTATGGGTTTCAGTATTTACTACAGATGATGAAGCAGAAAAAATTTGGGTTGAAAAATGTAATTTTCCAAAAGAAAGAATTGTAAGAATGGGAGAGTCTGAAAACTGGTGGGCAGCAGGACCAACAGGTTCATGTGGACCATGTTCAGAGATTCATGTGGATTTAGGACCAGCTTATGGAGGAGATGAAAACTCTAAATTAGGAGATGAGGGAACAGATAATAGATTTATTGAAATCTGGAACTTAGTTTTCACTGAGTGGAATAGAATGGAAGATGGATCATTACAACCACTTCCAAAGAAAAATATTGATACAGGAGCTGGACTTGAAAGAGTAGCAGCAATGGTACAAGGAAAATCAAATAACTTTGAAACAGACTTATTATTTCCAATTGTTGAAGAAGCTGGAAGACTTACAAATACAAAATATGGAACAGAACCTGAAAAAGATTTCTCATTAAAAGTAATAACAGATCATGCAAGAGCAGTTACTTTCTTAGTTAATGACGGAGTTATACCTTCTAATGAAGGAAGAGGATACATTCTAAGAAGAATTTTAAGAAGAGCAGTAAGACATGGAAGACTTCTTGGAAGAAAAGAGTTATTTATGTATGAGATGGTAGATAAAGTTGTAGATATAATGGAAGGAGCATATCCTGAACTAAGAAAAAATATAGATCATATTAAAAAGGTTGTAAAGATAGAGGAAGAAAAATTCTCAAATACTTTAGATCAAGGTATGCAACTAGTTATGAACGAAATAGAAATAGCAAAATCAAAAGGTGAAACAAAATTATCAGGAGATGTAACATTTAAGCTTTACGATACTTATGGATTCCCTTATGAGTTAACAGAAGAGATTTGCGAAGAAAATGGAATTGAAGTTTCAAAAGATGAGTTTCTAGAAAAAATGGAAGAACAAAGAGAGAAAGCTAGGTCAGCAAGAGCAGTTGTTATGGAAAAAGGACAAGATAGCTTTATAGAGGAGTTCTATGATAAGCATGGAAAAACAGAGTTTACAGGATACTGTGACTTAATGACTCCTGCAACTCTTTTAAGTGCAAGAGAATTAGAAAATGGAAAGTATGCTCTTATTTTTGATCAGACACCATTCTATGCAGAATCTGGAGGACAAGAAGCTGATCACGGTATCATAGAGGGAGAAAATTTAGTAGCAAAAGTACTAGATGTTCAAAAACAAAAAGAAATTTACACTCATATAGTTGAAATTGAAAGTGGACTAGAGGAATTAGTAGAAGGTACATTATTAAACTTAACTGTAGATCCAGTTAGAAGAGAAGAGATTGCAAAGAATCATACAGCAACACATTTATTACATCAAGCTTTAAAAGATGTATTAGGAACACATGTACAGCAAGCAGGATCATCATGTGGAGCAGAAAGATTAAGATTTGACTTTAATCACTATGAAGCTTTAACAGCAGAAGAGATTGAAAAAGTTGAAAAAGCAGTAAACGAAAGAATCTTTATGGCTACATCTGTAAATGCTGAAGTAATGTCTATGGATGATGCAAAAGCAAAAGGAGCAACAGCTCTATTTGGTGATAAATACGGAGATGAAGTAAGAGTTGTTTCAATAGGAGATTATTCAATGGAGCTTTGTGGAGGAACTCATATAAGTAATATTGGAAAAATAGGAATCTTTAAAATTGTTTCAGAAGCTGGAGTTGCAGCTGGAGTTAGAAGAATAGAAGCTCAAACTAGTTATAAAGCATACTTAGCAGTTTTAGAGATGGAAAAAACTATGAAAAGAGTTGCTAAAAACTTAAAAACAGATTTACATAAAATTGAAGAGAGATCAGAAAAAGTAGTTGAAGAAACAAGAGAATTATCAAAAGAAGTTGAAACTTTAAAAGCTAAAGTAGCATCATTTGAAGCAAACTCATTATTTGATGAGATTGAAGAGATAAATGGAGTTAAAGTTTTAGTAAAAGACTTTAAAGATAAAGAGGCAGATTCGTTAAGAGAGATTGTAGATAAAGCAAAAGATAAATTAGGAAGTTGTGTTATCGCATTGGGATCGGATAATGAAAAAGCTATATTTGCTATTGGAGTTACAAAAGATTTAATTGGAAAAGTTAAAGCTGGAGACTTAGTAAGAGAGGCTGCTAAAATAGCTGAAGGAAATGGTGGAGGAAGACCTGACTTTGCACAAGCTGGAGGAAAGAATGGAGCAAAAGTTAAGGAAGCGCTTTCTGCTGTAAAGGAGATTTTAGCAAAATCATTATAAATGGAGGAAGATAATTATGTATAAAAGATATCTTTCTTTAGATGTAGGAGATGTAAGAATAGGAGTGGCAAAATCGGATTTAATGGGAATGGTTGCCACTCCCCTAGAAGTAATAGATAGAAGAAAGACTAAAGCTGTAAAAAGAATTGCTGAGCTGTGTAGACAAGAAAATACTAAATCGATAGTTATAGGAATACCTAAAAGTTTAGATGGAACAGAAAAACGTCAGGCAGAAAAAGTAAGGGAATTTATGGAAAAATTAAACAAGTCTATTGAGGGATTAGAGTTTTTTGAGATAGACGAAAGACTTTCCACTGTTTCAGCAGATAGAATGTTAAACGAAACAAATCTAAGGGGAGCCAAAGAAAAAAGAAAAGTAGTTGATAAGGTAGCAGCAGCTATTATACTACAGACTTTCTTAGACATGAAAAAATAACTAAGTGGAGGCTAGCATGAATTTTAAGGGGATGACAAAATTATTTTTTGTATTAGTTATACTAGTGTGTTCTTGGTGGTTAGCAGTTATGAAGCCAACAAAACTAGGACTAGACTTAAAAGGTGGGGTTTATGTAGTTTTACAAGCTCAACCAGAAAATGGGACAGAGCTAGATGATGATGCTATGAATAGACTGATAGAAGTTTTAGATAGAAGAATAAATGGTCTTGGAGTAGCGGAATCAGTTGTACAAAGAGCAGGAATGGATAGAGTTATTATAGAATTACCAGGAATTACAAACTCAGATGATGCAGTAAAGATGATTGGAAAAACAGCATTATTAGAGTTTAAAATAATGAATGATGATGGTTCTTTAGGTGAGACACTATTAACAGGTGGAGCACTAAAAAAAGCAGAAGTTTCATATGATAATCTAGGAAGACCTCAAATTCAATTTGAAATGAATATAGAGGGCGCAAAAGAATTTGCTAGAATAACTAGAGAAAATATTGGAAAAAGATTAGCTATAACACTTGATGGAGAAGTTCAAACAGCACCATCGATTAATAGTGAAATTCCAAGTGGAAATGGAGTTATAACAGGAAGTTATACCCCAGATGAAGCTAAAAAAACAGCAACATTATTAAATGCAGGAGCATTACCAGTTAAAGCTGAAATAATTGAAACGAGAATTGTTGGAGCATCTTTAGGAGATGAATCAATAGCTCAGAGTAAAACGGCAGCTATGGTAGCAGTTGGATTAATTGCAACATTCATGTTAATTATGTATAGACTACCTGGATTTGTAGCAGATTTAGCATTACTAAGTTTTGGACTTGTAATGTTTGCAATGTTAAATTTTATTGATGCAACATTAACATTACCAGGAATAGCGGGTATGATACTATCTGCAGGTATGGCAGTTGATGCCAATGTAATCATTTTTGAAAGAATAAAAGATGAATTAAAATTAGGAAGTACAATTAATGGTGCTATAAAACTTGGATTTAGTAAAGGAATAGCTTCAATTATAGACTCTAACGTTACAACATTACTAACAGCTTTAGTGTTATTTATGTTTGGAACAGGAACTGTAAAAGGATTTGCAGTAACTTTAACAATTGGAACTGTGGCGTCAATGCTTACAGCAATTTTCATAACAAAGGTTCTGTTAACAACAACAGTGGATTTATTTAAAATAAAAAGAACAGAGTTCTTCGGTGTGAAAAGGGGGTAAGTAAATGTATATTGAGGTAATAAAGCACAGTAAAAAATGGATAACATTATCAACAATATCTTTTATAATATTCCTAGGAATGTTTTTAGTAAAAGGATTGAACTATGGAATAGATTTTACAGGTGGAAGTTTAATTCAGCTAAATTATACTAATAATATAACATTAACAGATATAAATAAAGAGCTAGATGAGTTAGCAGTTGAGATTCCACAACTTTCATCAACTGCAAGAAAAGTCCAAGTTTCTCAAGCAGATAATAATGTTATTATTAGAACTGCTGAAATGAGTGATAAAGAAACAGAAAAGTTATTAACAAATCTTCAAACATTAGGAGATTATAAATTAGAAAGAGCTGAAAAAGTAGGAGCAACAATAGGTGAAGAGTTAAAAACATCAGCAATCTATGCTCTTACAATAGGTGGATTATTAATAGTTTTATACATAACAATGAGATATGAATTTAAATTTGCAATAGCTGGAATTTTAACATTATTACATGATGTTACTGCAGCTTTAGGAGTTATAGCATTGTTAGGGTATGAGGTCGATACACCGTTTATAGCAGCTATTCTAACAATACTAGGATACTCTATTAACGATACAATCATAATATATGATAGAATTAGAGAGAGTTTAAGAAAAAAATCAGATTTAACTTTTGGAGAAGTATTAAATAAAAGTTTAAATCAAGTTTTAGTAAGATCAATTAATACTTCAGTTACAACATTATTAGCATTAGTTGCAATATTAGTTTTTGGTGGAGATAGTTTAAGAACATTTACAACAACACTTTTAGTGGGAATTGGAGTGGGAACTTACTCATCAATATATATTTCAACACCTTTAGTATATCTTTTTGAAAAGAAAAGAGACGATAAATATGAACCTAAAAAAGATGACGATGATGATAATTCACACCCTGAAGAGAAAATTGTAGTATAACAAAAAAGCCACCTTAAAAAGGTGGCTTAATCTACTTAATAAGAGTTGGAGGAAAAAATGAGAACGTGGGCAGAGATAGATCTAGATAACTTAGAGTATAATATAAAAAAAATAAAAGAACTATCTCATGACAGAGACATAATGGCCATTATAAAAGCAGATGCCTATGGAATGGGAGCAGTCACAATAGCAAAAGAACTTTCAAAAATGGGGGTAAAAATATTTGGAGTTTCATCTCTAGAAGAGGGGATAGAACTAAGGAATAACGACATTGATGATGAGATTTTAATCTTAGCAGGAATTTTTAACGAAGAGTTAGAAGAAGCAGAGAAAAAAAATCTACAAGTTACTTTGACTGATCTTTCTCAAATTAAATATATTAATGAAAAGGGACTTTCGTTAAAAGTACATATAAAAGTAGATACAGGAATGGGTAGAGTTGGGTTTACAGTAGAAGAAGGTAAAGTAGCTATAGATATATGTAGAGAAAAAAATATAGAAGTAGTTGGAGTTTATTCACACTTATCAGTATCAGATGAATCAGATGAAGAATCAATAAACTATACAAAAAAGCAGTTAGAAAAATTTAGAGATTTTGAAAAGTTAGAAGAGATAAAATATATCCATATTCTTAATAGTGGAGGGATATTAAAATTTTCTGAAATTCCTCAAAGTAATTTAGTTAGAGCTGGAATAATTATGTATGGTGTTTATGGAGAGGGAGTTATAGAAAATTTAAAAAGAGTTTTTACTTTAAAAAGTAGAATACTTTTTTTAAAAGAGCTAAAAGAGGATATAGATATATCTTATGGAAGAGTAGGTAAAGGATATAAAAATGATCTGATTGCAACAATAACAGTTGGATATGCAGATGGTTTCAGAAGAGAACTTTCAAATAAAGGAACAATTGAAATTCATGGTGTTCCTTGTAAAATAGTAGGTAAGGTTTGTATGGATATGCTTATGGTAAGAATACCAGACGAATTAAAAGGTAGAGTAAAAGCAGGAGATGAAGTAACTGTAATGGGAGAGGACATTTTTGATAAATCAATAATGGTTGGGTCTTCTATTTATGAGTTATTTACTGGACTAAGTAGAAGGGTTAGTAGAGTTTATTTAAAACATGGAAAGCCTTACTTAGTGAATAGCTTAATAGGAAAATTATAAAGGAGAGTTTAATGGCAAAAGTAATATTAGAATCGGGAAAAGAGAAGAAGATTAGGAATTTTTATCCAAATGTATTTAAAGATGAGATACAAGATATTTTAGGAAATATTTCTAATGGAGATATAGTTGAGGTTTGTACAACGGATGGAGAACTTGTAGCAAAAGGATATGTAGCAGAGTCAACAAATGCATTTGTTAGAGTTTTAACAACAAAGGATATACCAGTTGATAAAACATTAATTTTAGAAAAAATAAAAAGAGCTTATGAAAAGAGAAAACATCTTTTAGCAGAAACTAACTGTGTTAGAGCTTTTTATTCTGAAGCAGATGGAATTCCAGGATTAATAATTGATAAATTTGATAAATATGTATCAGTACAATTTAGAAATTCAGGATTAGAGGTAGCTTTTAGACAAGAAATAATAAATGCTATAAAAAAAGTTATGAAACCAAAAGGAATATATGAAAGAAGTGATGTTGAAAATAGAACTCATGAAGGTGTAGAGCAACAAACTGGAATAATATATGGTGAGATTCCAGAAAGAATTGTAATGGAAGATAATGGGTTAAAATATTATGTAGATATTATAGATGGGCAAAAAACAGGATTTTTCTTAGATCAAAGAGATTCTAGAAAGTTTATAAGACCATTTTTAAATGAAAACACAAGATTTCTAGATGTATTCTCAAGTAGTGGTGGATTTTCAGTTGCAGCACTAAAAGAGGGATGTAAAAAAGTTATAGCAATTGATAAAGAACCACATGCATTAGAGTTATGTAAAGAGAACTATGAATTAAATGAATTTACAAATGAGTTTGAAACAGCTGAGGGAGATGCATTTTTAATGTTAAAAATCTTAGCTAATAGAGGAGAAAAGTTTGATGTAATAACATTAGATCCTCCATCATTAATAAAGAAGAAAATTGATATTCATAGAGGAAGAGATATGTTCTTTAGTTTATGTGATGAGAGTTTCAAATTAATTGAAGATGGTGGAATAGTAGGAATAATAACTTGTGCTTATCATATGAGCCTTCAAGATTTAATAGAAGTAACAAGAATGGCAGCTTCAAAGAATGGAAAATTACTACAAGTTATAGGAGTAAATTATCAACCAGAAGATCATCCATGGATTTTACATGTTCCAGAAACATTATATTTAAAAGCTTTATGGGTTAGAGTAGTAAATAATTAATTTAAGGGGGAATAATTATGTACTTAGATATTTTAATAGCAGTAATACTTATATTTGCAGTAATTGAAGGATTGAAAGATGGATTTTTACTACAATTCTTCTCAATCTTTGGAATTTTTATTGATTTTATTATAGCTCAAAAATTTACTCCAATTGTAATAGACAAGTTAGCTATGAGTAACAATGAAAGTAACTACTTATTAACATATATAGGTGTATTTATAGCTTCATATTTTGTTATTGCTATTTTAATGTTTTTTATAGGAATTATTTTAAAAAATCAAAATAAAGGATTTTTGTCTAGAGGGTTAGGTGGAGCCTTTGGATTAGTAAAAGGGCTTATAATTTCATTAATAATTTTGTTTATTTTTAATTTTACTGCTCAAAAATATACAGTTTTAAAAAAATATGGAATTGATAGTAAGACTAATGCAGTATTTTTAGAGAAATCTCATTATATTGAGGAATATTTACCAAAAGAGTTAAAATCAGAATTAAACTATATAAAAGGAAAAGAGCTAGTTGAAAAGTACTTTAATAAAATGTTTTAGGAGAGAAAAATGAAAATAATTGAAAAATATATATTGGAAGATGTGAAGATGCCAATAATATTTGGAGTATCACTATTTACATTTATTTTTTTGATAGAGATTATTGTATCTCTTATGGAAAATATAATTGTAAAAGGAATCTCGTTAATTGATGTATTAAGAATATTGTCATTTTATTTACCTCCAATTTTATCACAAACAATACCAATGGGTGTATTTTTAGGAGTTATGATAACTTTTTCTAAATTTACAAGAACAAGTGAAGCTACAGCAATGAGCTCTATAGGAATGTCTTTAAAAGATATATTGAAGCCAATAGTAATATTGGCTTCAATAATCACTATTTTTATATTTTTTTTACAAGAAAGTATTATTCCAAGATCTTTTAGCAAACTTGAAGAGATAACAATGAAGATAGCATATGAAAATCCAGTATTTCAACTAAAAGAGAGAATATTAATTGATGAAGTTGATGAGTATAGTTTATACATTGAAAAAATTGATAGAAAAACTAATGAAGCTGAAAATGTTTTGATTTTTCAAAAAGAAGACAAAAGTAATTTTCCTACAATTTTATTAGGGGATAAAGCATACTGGAAAAATGTAAATATGGTATTAGAAGATTCTAAATTTTATACTTTTAATCCAGATGGGACTATAAAATTAGAGGGAGAATTTAAGCAGAAAAAAATACCCTTAAGTTCATATTTTCAAGAGGTTAATATAGAAGTTAAAGATATTGAAGCTATGGGAATAACAACTCTTTTAAAAAATCTTAAAGGGAAAACATATCAAGAAAAAATCCCATATTTAGTAGAGATTAATAGAAAAATAGCGATTCCATTGTCAACTATTGTATTAGCTATATTAGGAGTTCTTTTATCAATTGGGCATCATAGAAGTGGAAAAGGAGCTAGTTTCGGAGTAAGTTTAGGAGTTATATTTACCTATATTGTATTTCTGAATGTAGGAATGGTAATGGCAAACAAAGGTATAGTGTCACCATATGTGGGAGTTTGGCTACCAAATTTATTATTAGTTGGTGGAACAGCTTTACTATATAAAAGAAAAGCAGGTGGTGCTAAATGAAAAAATTAGATATCTATATAAGTAAGAACTTCATAAAATCATTTTTATTAAGTTTAATTGCATTTATAAATATTTTTATATTAAGTCAACTTTTTAAAATAATAAGATATATAACAGCTGGAAGAATGAGTGTTTCAGAATCAGCAACATACATATTATATTTATTACCTAAAATTTTTATAGAGGTTACTCCTCTAGCAGTACTTTTAGGTTCATTAATGTGCATCAATAGAATGGCTTCAAATTTAGAAATTATATCTTTGAAAACTTCAGGAATAAGTTTTAGAAGGATAGTGAGATATCCCATAATAATATCATTTTTAATATCTTTGTTAGTCTTTCAAGTGATGAATCGTATTCACCCAATGGCTTTAGCAAAAAGTAGAGCCTTAAGAGCTGGAAGAAAAATATCAGAAAGAGTGTTACCAACAACTAAAAATAATGCATTTTTAAGAACCGAAAATAATCTTGTTTATTATATAAAACAAGTGGATAGAATTGGAAATACAGGAACTCTTTTGGAGATAATAAAATTGAATAAAGATTTTGAAAAAATAGAAGAGATAATAACAGCTAAAAGTGGTGAGTTTGATTTAAATAAAAATCAATGGGTACTAAAAGATGCTGTTATAAATAACTTTGTTAATAAAACTCAAAAAAGTTATAAAGTATATTCTAATGAAATTTTAGATAAAGGACCATCAGATTTTATAACAATTCAAGGAGATCCAGACGAATTGACAAATGCTGAGATAGCAAAATCAATTAGAGATATTAGGATAACGGGTGGAGATATAAAAGAACCTCTATCTGTTTTAGGAAAAAGATATTCTTTTCCTTTTGCAAGTTTTATAGTATCATTTTTAGGATTAGCTTTAGGAAGTAGATATGTAAGAGGAGCTTCAGCAATAAGTATTGCTTTGAGTGTTGGATTAGGATATTCATACTATATAGTACAAGCATCTTTTGAAGCTTTAAGTGTTAATGGATTGTTGAATCCATTTATAAGCGGTTGGATCCCAAATGTGATATTTTTATGTTTAGGAATTTACTTTATGAAGGAAGCAGAATATTAAGGAGGAAAATGAGCATAACTACTAAGAGGTTAGATAATGGTATAACGTTATTAATGGAAGACATAAAAAGTATAAATACAGCTAGCTTAGGTTTTTTTGTTAGGGCTGGTGTAAAAAATGAGTTACCTGGAGAAGAAGGAATATCTCATTTTATAGAGCATTTACTATTTAAGGGAACAACTAATCGTTCTGCAAAAGAGATATCTGAAGAGATTGACGATCAAGGTGGAATGATAAATGCATATACAAGTGTTGAAAAAACAGCATACTATATTCAAATGACTTCGAATACATTAGAGATTGGAATTGATATTTTAAATGATATGTTTTTAAATTCTACATTTACAGATGAAAATATCGAAAAAGAAAGAAACGTAATAATAGAAGAGATAA
Source organism: uncultured Cetobacterium sp. (assembly GCF_947038635.1). Lineage (GTDB taxonomy): Bacteria > Fusobacteriota > Fusobacteriia > Fusobacteriales > Fusobacteriaceae > Cetobacterium_A. The sequence goes on from NZ_CAMQXC010000018.1 coordinate 20,185, forward strand.
GAATGTATGAAGATATTCCAGAAGAAGTTGTACATGAAGAAAATCTTGGATTTGCTATAACTGGTGCACAAAGCCAAAAAGTAGCTGGAACAATAGAAAGTTTAAAAGAGATAGATAGAGAAAAAATATTAAAATATTTTTATGATATGTATAAGCCTGAAAATATAGTTGTTGCAGTAGCAGGAAACATTGAAGAGGAAAAAATATTTAAACAATTAAATGAAGGTATTGGACAGTTAAAAGATAGAAGTACAAAAAGAGTTTACAATGGAGATATGGTTGTAAACTCAGGAGAAAAGATAATAGTTCAAGAAACAAATCAAGTTCATTTATGTGTAAATACTTTAGGAACATCAAGTACGGATAAAGATAGAGTTGAAGCATCTGTAATATCAAATGTTTTAGGTGGAAATATGAGCTCTAGACTTTTCCAAAAAATTAGAGAAGAAAGAGGATTAGCTTATTCAGTTTATTCTTACACATCTAATTTTGATGAAGGAGGATTGTTTACTGTATATGCTGGAACTACACATGAAGATTATAAAGAAGTAATCTCTTTAATAGAGGAAGAATTAAAAGAGTTAAAAGAAAATGGGATTACTGAAAAAGAGCTTCAAAGAGCAAAAAATCAATTTTTAAGCATGGTGACTTTTGGTTTAGAGAGTAGTAAAGGTAAAATGACAAGAATGGCAGGATCATATTTAGTTTATGGTTATGTAAGAGATATTGAAACTGTAATAAAAGAGATTGAAGATGTAAACTTAACTGATATTAAAAGAGTTGCTAAAAAAATATTTAATGAAAAGTATATATCTAAAACAATTTTAGGAAACATATAAAGGGGAAAAAATGGAAAACGTTATTGTTAAATTAGTATTAGAAAACGGAGTAGAATTACCGAAATATATGACAGAGGGTGCAGCTGGAATGGATGTAAAAGCAAACATAACAGAACCAGTTACATTAAAAACTTTAGAAAGAAAATTAATTCCAACAGGAATTAAAATGGAAATACCTTGTGGATATGAAGTACAAGTAAGACCAAGAAGCGGACTTGCTTTAAAGCATGGAATAACTTTAGTTAATACTCCTGGAACTATTGATTCAGACTATAGAGGTGAAGTTGGAATTATATTGATAAATTTAAGTAATGAAGAATTTATAGTGAACCCAGGAGAGAGAATTGGTCAATTAGTTCTTCAAAAAGTTTATAAGATGGAGTTTGAAAAAGTAGATGAGTTATCAACAACTGTAAGAGCTGAAGGTGGATTTGGTCATACAGGAAAATAGGAGAAATTAATGGGAAAAAATCATGATTTAGTAGTTACTATAAAAAGAATAAAAAAAATGAAAAATATGATTTTATATATTGCTTTATGTGTAGTTTTAATAAGTTTATTAACTGTGTATAGTGCAACAATCCATAAAGGAACGTCATTTTTTTATAAAGAAATTGTTTGGATAGGATTAGGAGTATTAACGTATTTTATCTTTTCTTTTATAGATTATAAGGTCTATGGGAAATATTATAAAATTATATATCTTGTAAATGTTGTTTTATTATTACTAGTATTTGTTATAGGTGATAAAAGATTAGGAGCTCAGAGATGGATTGATTTAGGATTTATAACAATTCAACCCTCTGAATTTTCAAAACTATTTATTGTTTTAACTTTTTCAGAAGTTTTAGCTACCAAATATAATAATAAATTTTCTGGGTTTAAAAGTATTATAACGACGAGTATGCATGTCTTACCTATATTTTTATTGATAGCAGCTCAACCAGATTTAGGAACATCATTAGTTATAATATTTTTATACTTAATATTAATTTTTATAAATGGTATAGATTGGAAAACTATAATAATTTTAGCATTTATAGGAATTTCAATGGCTCCAATCGGGTATTTTTTCTTATTAAAAGATTATCAAAGAGAGAGAGTATTAACATTTTTAAATCCAGAAGCTGATTTATTAGGTAGTGGTTGGAATGTAACTCAATCAATGATAGCAGTAGGATCTGGTGGAGTATTTGGAAAAGGATTTTTACAAGGAACTCAGAGTAAATTGAGATTTTTACCAGAATCACATACAGATTTTATAGCAGCCGTATTTTTAGAGGAGAGAGGGTTAATTGGAGGATGTGTTTTATTGATTCTTTATATTTTACTTTTATGGGGAATAATGAGAATTGGTGACAAATCTGAAGGTTATGGAAAACTGATATGTTACGGGATATCGGCTATCTTCTTTTTCCATATAGTTATAAATATTGGAATGGTAACAGGAATAATGCCAGTTACAGGATTGCCTCTTCTTCTTATGAGTTATGGTGGAACATCATTTTTATTTGCATTTGCAATGCTAGGAATAGTTCAAAGCATAAATATATATAGGGAGTAAGAAATGGAATATATTATAGATTCTAGTTTTCACGAAGTTAGATTAGATAGATTTTTAAGAAAAAAATATGAAAATACTCCGTTAACAGAGATTTTTAAAGGAATAAGAACTGGAAAAATAAAAGTTAATGGAAAAAAATCTAAAGAAAACTATAGATTAAAAGAAGGTGATATTGTAAAAGTTTTAATAGCTGGTGGAGAAACGGTTACAAAAGATTTTATAAAAATATCACATCAAGATATGAATACTTTAAAAAGTAGAATTATTTATGAAGATGAGAAAGTTATTATCTTTAATAAAGATGCTAACATGGTTATGCATAAAGGAAGTGGTCACGAATATGGACTTTCTGAACTTTTCAAAAGTTACTATAAAACAGATGAATTTAACTTTGTAAATAGAATAGATAAATCTACATCTGGTTTAGTTATAGGAGCTAAGAGTTTAGCAGTAACAAGAGAGTTAGCAGAAGAAGTTAGAGAAGGAAAAACGGATAAAAAATATTATATATTAGTTGACGGTGTTATTACTAAAAAAGAGTTTACCTTAAAAACATATCTAAAAAAGGAAGAAACAAAAGTAATAGAGTTAGATTCTTATGAAGATGGTGCAAAAGAAAGCATATCTTATTTTAAAGTTTTAAAAGCAGGTAAGAGAAAAACTATTTTAGAGGGAAAACTTGAAACAGGAAGAACACATCAATTAAGAGTACAATTATCAAGCTTAGGACATCCTATTGTTGGTGATGGAAAATATGGAAAAGGTGGAAAAAATATGTTTTTATTTTCATATTATTGTGAAATACCAAAATATAAAATAAAAATAGAGTTACCTTTACCAGAAGAGTTTTTAAAAAATTTAGATTAAAAAAACGGTTTTATTTCAAAACCGTTTTTTTATTACTATTATTTATCTAAAAAAGAATTTGCAATTAAAATAACCTTGATTATATCATCAGAGTTTTCATCTATGGAAACCCCAAATAAAACATCATCAATTTCAGCGCGACACTCTTTTTTTATTGTTTCTACAATAATACTAGATTCCATTAAATTTAAATTTTTAGGACCTAAGATATTAACTAAGAATTTAGTTGCACCTAAAATTGTTCTTTCGAAAAGGGATGAATCAACAGCAGCAAGAGCAGCTTTTTCAGCTCTTTTTTCACCATCTCCTTCTCCAAAACCTAAAATAGCTTCTCCTGAATTTAGTAAAAGTGATTTTATATCTGCAAAATCTAAATTTATTAGTCCTTTAGCTAACATAAGATCTGTCATGCCTTTAACAGCAGTGAATAAAACAAAATTACTTTTTTTAAAAGCTTCTTGAACTGTTATATTAGGAGTTGAGTTATCTAAAAGTTTATCATTAGGGATAACAATGAGAGAATCAACAAAAGGTTTAAGATTTTTGATACCTGCTTCAGCAATTTTCATTCTTCTTTTACCTTCAAAAGAGAAAGGTTTAGTTACAATTGCAACAGTTAAAATATTCATCTCTTTAGCTAACTTTGCAATTAAAGCTGTGGCAGCACTACCTGTTCCACCTCCCATAGTAGAGGTTAGAAATAAAAAATCAGTACCTCTTAAAATATTTTTAATAAAAGTTAGACTTTCTTTTGTAGCTTTTTCTCCTAATTCAATATTACCACCACATCCAAGTCCCTTTGTAGTTGATGGTCCTAATTGAATCTTATGAGGAGTTTTAGAGTTGTTTAAATCTTGCAAATCAGTATTAAGTGCAAAAAAGGTAACATCATCAATATTCGAAGAGACGATTTCATCCAGAGCATTTATACCACCACCACCGATACCCATAACTTTTATATTGACATTAAACTTATCTCCCAAAAAAACTCACCCCCTAAATAAAATAGATAGCAATATATAACATTAGTACTTTAATACTATACGATTTCCTTTGTGTCAATGACAAAAAAATTATTTTAAATGTTCAGTGTCAGAAAATTTAATAATTTTAAATCTATTTGAATCATATTCAACAATAGTTGTACTTGTATTTTCAGGGACAGGTTGTTTAGAAAATTCATCAATACCTTTTTCATTAATAATATTAAAAATAGCTTTTAGTGTAACACCATGACTGATAACTAAGATATTTCCATTATTATTTTCTTTTACAAGTCTTTCTAACCCCAATTTAACTCTATCTAAGATCTCTTCATAACTTTCTCCATTATAAGCACTAGGATTATATTCCATAGCATTATTCCAGAAGTTATGATATTCAATTGGATAATTTTTTTCAAACTCTTCTCTTGGAATTCCTTCAACTTTTCCCATATTTATTTCTTGGAATTCATCAATGGTAGTTATTTCCATATTTTTATCTCCAAGTAAAAGTTTAGTCGTTTGCAAAGCTCTATCTTGTGGTGAAGAGTAAACTTTTTTGAAATCAATATTATTTAAGTATTGAGAAAGTTTTTTAGCTTGTTCAACTCCTACTTCTGTCAATGGAGAGTTAGATCTTCCTTGAAAAATTTTTAGTGTATTCCAAACAGTTTCACCATGTCTTACAAAATAAATACGTAGCATAATTTTCTCCTTTTTAAGTATAAAAACTCTTTTTTTTAATATGATATTCTTGTATAATCTTATTATACATTGAATTTTGGAGGTTGTAAAATGAAGTTTTTAGGAGTAATTCCAGCAAGATATGAATCAACAAGATTACCGAGAAAGCCATTAAAAGATATTTGTGGACATTCAATGATTGAATGGGTTTATAAAAGAGCTATGAAATCTAATTTAGATGAAGTAATTGTAGCTACAGATTCTCAAGAGGTTTTTGATGCAGTTAAGTTATTTGGAGGAGAAGTTATATTAACAGATGTAAATCATTTAAATGGAACTAGTAGAATAGCTGAAGTTTGTGAAAAGATAACAGATTATGATGTAATTATAAATATTCAAGGAGATGAACCTTTAATAGAACCAGAAATGATAAACTCTTTAATTAATGTATTTAAAGATGAAGAGGATTTAAAAATGGCGACATTAAAACATAAACTTTTAAAAAAAGAGGATATTGAAAACCCAAATTATGTAAAAGTTGTAACTGATAAAAAGGATTATGCAATATATTTTTCAAGAAGTGTAATACCATATCCAAGAAATGTGAACTTAGATATATATTTTAAACATGTAGGTATTTATGGGTATAAAAGAGAGTTTGTTTTAGAGTATGCTAAATTAAAGAGTACACCTTTAGAAAATTCAGAATCATTGGAACAACTTAGAGTTTTAGAAAATGGATATAAAATAAAAGTTTTAGAAACGCCATTTGAAATAATAGGAGTAGATACTCAAGAAGAACTTGAAAAAGTAAGAAAATATATAAGTGAAAAAGGAATAGAGTTATAATGAAAAAGCAAAATATAAAAAATATGATAGCTATTGGTATTTGTTTATTAAGTTTTGCAGGATGTAGTAGTAGTTCAAAAAAAGATTATTATGAAAGATCGGGAAGTTCCTCATCTAATTTAAAAGGAGATAGAGTAGATCTATACGGGAGCTACTCTAAAGATAAGATACCAGTGGCAAGACCGATACCGTATTTGAAATATGTAAATGATATGGAGTCTCCAAAAGTTCCAATTAAGAACTATAAAGAAAAAGAGTTTTTAGATTTTTACAAAAATACTAAAGTTAAAGGACATGGAGATAATTCCAACTATTGGAGATGGAAAGTTACTTTAACTAAAAAAGAGATAAGTAATGTATTAAATAAAAATTTAGTAACTTTAAGTTCTAGAAGACCAAAAGAAGTATTAACTTATGAAAAAGGAGAATGGATAGCTAAAAAAATTCCATTAAATCCAGTTGGTGAAGTTATAACTTTAAGAGTTCTTGAAAGAGGTAAATCAGGACTGGTAACAAAATTATTAATAAAAGGAAGTAGAGGAGAATATATTGTTGCAAAAGAGGGTAACATAAGAAATCTTCTAAGTTTAAGTAAAAATAGTGTAGATAGTATAGTAAATGTTTATGGAGCTAAAGGCGGAAGTGCTAGCTATAATGAAAAACCAATATCAAAAAACCCAAATATGTTACCGTCAGCATTTATAGCAATAGAAAAGCTAGGAAATGGTGGATTTAATATTTATGGTGGTGGATTTGGACATGGTTCTGGTATCCCTCAATGGTCTGCGATGGATTTAACTAAAAATAAGGGGTATTCATATAAACAAGTTTTACAAAGATATTATTCAGATACAAAGTTAAAAAATATGAGATCAGTAGATGGAATCGGAGATAAAATAAGAGTTGGTATAATGAATAGTGGTTTTTCAACTCTTAATCATACAAAAATTTCAATATTTTCTTTGGGAAGTATAAAAATAAAGAGCAAAGATGGAAGTGTAAACATAAATCCAAGAACTTCAGTTGATTTTATAGTAAAAGATGGGTATACACAAGTGATTGTTCAAAATAAATTAAGGTTGAAGACAAGAAACTTTATAAATATTACATCTAATAAAATGATTTCCGTAACAAATATAAGAAGAAACGTAAGAAATTATAAATATCCAACATATAGAGGTGAATTTGAAATAAGATTGGCTCAAGGCGGAAAAAGTTTAAATTTAATTAATGAAATAAATATAGAAGATTATTTATTACAAGTTGTACCAAGTGAAATGCCACAAAGTTTTGGATTAGAAGCTCTTAAAGTACAAGCCATTGCAGCTAGAACTTATGCAGCAAAAGATATTTTGAGAAATAGATATGCAAAACAAGGATTTCATATAGTAGATAGTACTCAAAGTCAGGTATATAATAATTTAGACGAAAATGATTTATCAACTCAAGGAGTCAAGTCAACAAAAGGTTTAATATTAGTGCACGAAGATAAGCCAATAGATGCAAAATATTATTCAACTTCGTCTGGATTTAATTCAAGTGCTCATAATGTGTGGTAAAACATAAAAAAAAGCATTGACTAAATAGTCATTATAGATTAAAATATTCTATGACTGTTTAGTCATTTTAAATTTAAGTTCAGTAAGGGGGCAAGATGCTAAAGGAGGGAAAAAAAGAACAAATTTTAGAAGCAGCGAAAGATGTTTTGTTGAAAAAAGGGATATTTAAAACACGAGTTGAAGATATAACTACTTATTTAGGAATAGCTAAAGGAAGTTTTTATACATATTTCAAATCTAAAGATCAGCTTTTAGAAGAAATTATTGATAGAGTGTACGAAATCAGAGAAACAGAATTAGAAGAACTTTTAAAAAGTGATTCTGATTATAGAGAGCGGATAAAAATTTTTATAATAAAAAGATTTGTTATATCATCAGATAATTTAAAATCTCATTTAATATTAATAAATTTAACAAGAAATCTAGAGCATTTAACACCTGTTCTTAGAGAAAAACTTTTACAAATAGAGATTTTAAATAGAAAATTTTTAAAAGAGATAATAAAAAATATTCCGAATATAAATTATTCAGAAAATGAAATGAATACAATCATAATCTTTATTATGGGTGGAATAAAATCTTATAGATTAGAGAGATTATTTTATAAGAATACAGATGATTACTTTATAAGTGATATAGATGAATTTAGAGAAAGACTAAGAAATATAAACTTAGAAAAAGAAGTAGAATTAGTGGTGAGTGGAATTTTAAAATTACTAACAGGAGGAAATTAATGAAAAAGTTATTAGGATTACTGGTATTGCTTTCAACAGCAGCCTTTTCAAGAGAACTGACATTAGAAAGTGCAATTGATTTAGCTTTAGAAAATGGAAAAACGATAAAAACATCAGAGTTATCAAAAGAAAATGCAAAATTAAACGTTAGAAGAGCATTTAAAACAGCTTTACCAACAGTAACATATAATGGACAATATCAAAAAGCAGAACACACAAATAGAAATATGCTAGATATAGTTGAATCAGATGGAACTACAGGAATAGGAGCTAAGAGTGGATACACACAAACGATAGGTCTTTATCAACCTCTGTTTAGAGGAGGAGCTATAACAGGTGGAATTTTAGGAGCAGAGGCTTCAAGAAATATGGCAGATATCTATCTTTTATCTGAAAAGAGAGATGTAAGATTAGATATAATAGCTTTGTATTCAAGTATAATAAATTTTGAAAAAGATTTAACAGTTTTAGAAGCATCGAGAAAAGAACTGCAAGCTAGATATGATAAACAGAGTGAGCAATTAAATTTAAGATTAGTTACAAAAGCTGATCTTTTAAAAACTGAATATTCTATTTTAGATTTAGAGGCACAAATAACAGGAACTAAAACAAATTTAGAAATAGCTAAAAAAGATTTAAAACTGAAGTTAATGATTCCAAATAATGAAGAGATTACTTTAAAAGATTTCCAAGTACCAGAAAATTTAACATCAGGAATTGATTTTGGTAAAGATTTAGATCAAGCATTAACAAATAGTTTATCAGCTAAATTAGCAGTAAATAAGGTTAATTATGCAGCAGCAGAAAAAGTTGTAGCAAGATCAAGTTTATTACCACAAGTTGATGCTTTTGCAACATATGGAACATCAAAAGAAAGCCATCACTTTGATAATAGTTTTGATAACGCAGAGTGGAGAGGTGGAGTTTCTGTAAAATGGGATGTGTTCTCATTTGGAAGTGGAATTGATGAGTATAACGTGGCAAAAAACAATGAAAATATAGAATCTATAAATAAAGATTTAACATCAGATAATATAAAACTATCTGTTACAAAAAATTATAGAGAATTAATACGTTTACAACAACTAAGAGATTCTAGAAATAAAGCTTTAGAAGCAGCGACAGAAAACTTTAATATAGATACAGAAAGATACAATGCAGGATTAATTTCAACTGTAGATTATTTATTATCTGAAAGTCAATATAGACAAGCAGCTGTAGAT
>NZ_CAMQXC010000019.1 GCF_947038635.1 uncultured Cetobacterium sp.
CTAATGTTCCATTTACTTTTATTGAAGTTACATTTAAAGTTGAAATATCTATTTTTGTTAAATCTGGTGTATCTTCTAATACATATCCTGTTAAAGGTATATTTCCTGTATTCACAACTTTTAATGTATATGTTGCCACTCCCTCTTGATTTATTGTTGGTGTTGATGTAGATTTATCTAATGTTCCTACCTTATTTGTTGTTACACTTACATTCGCTGTGGCATCTTTTGTTATATCTCCTGTTGCTACAGTTACTGTGTTTAGTATTTGATTAGTTGTAGTTATATCAAAAACTTTACTTTTTAATGTATATTTAATCACTAATGTTTTTCCTATTGGAATCTCCGGTTTTGTCCCACCTAATTCAAATTGACTTGCTCCTAAGTTATAGGTAAATGTAGCTCCTGCTGCAGTTTGGCCATCTAATATGATTGATATTCCTGTTATTTGTGTCACATCTACTTTTGTTGGATCTGGTTTATCCACTAGAGTGTAGTTTTTTAAAGTTATATTTCCTGTATTTATTAATGTTAAAGTATAATCAATCGTTCCACCTTGAGATATTGTTGTAGGTGCTTTTTTATCTATTTTTATATCAGGTTTTTGATTTACTTGAACTTCTGCTGTATCTATTATTGGTTGTCCACCTTGAGCCACTAGTAAACTACCTATATTTATTATTTTATTATTTATTGTTGTATCAAATAGTTTACTCTTTAGTGTATATACTATCTCTAGTGTACCTCCCACTGGTATTGTAGGTCCTTGGAATAAAACTAATTTTGTAGGATTTGTTGATATATTCCCTTTAAACTCTGTAGGAGCTCCTACCAATGTTCCATTTATCTTTATTGAAGTTACAGTTAAACTTGAAATATCTATTTTTGTTAGATCAGGAGTATCCTCTAATGTATATCCTGTTAACGAAACATTTCCTGTATTTACAACTTTTAGTGTATATGTGGCCACTCCTTCTTGATTTATCGTTGGTGTTGATGTAACTTTATCCAATGTTCCAACTTTATTTGTTATTACACTTACATTTGCTGTGGCATCTTTTGTTATATTTCCTGTTGTAACAGTTACCGTATTTGGTATTTGATTACTTGTAGTTATATCGAAAACTTTACTTTTTAATGTATATTTTATTACTAAACTCTTTCCTGCTAGTATTTCTGGTTTTGTTCCCCCTAGCTCAAATTGATTTGTTCCAGAATTATATGTAAATGTAGTTCCTGTTGTAGGTTGATTATCCAATAAAATTGATACTCCTGTTATTTGTGTTACATCTACTTTCGTAATGTCTGGTTTATCTACTAATACATAATCTTTAAGAGTTATATTTCCTGTATTTGTTAGTGTTAAAGTATAAGCTATTGTTCCCTCTTGTATTACAGATGTTGGTGCTGTTTTTACAACAGTTATATCTGTTACTTTTTTTATAAAAGGTACATAATAATCCTCTACCTCTCCTCCTATGGATAATCCTGTTGGTTTATTAACACTAGCCTCATCAGAAGCATATCTAACTCTAACTCCTTTTTTATTTGTTGTTACTAATCCAGGATCATACGTAAATCTATTAGCAGGAATCACAACTGTATTGTTTCCTGCAACTACTGCTTGAGTAATTACTTCAGTTAACTCAAAAACTCCATTTCCATTAAAATCTACCCATACTCCTATATATCCTGAACTATTTGCTTTTACTGTTAAAATATTATCTTCATTAGTATAAATTACTGACAATATATTTCCAGTATTGTCTTTTACTCCGTCATCTCCTATATCTTCAACTCCAGTTAAAGATGTTGGTGCATCATTTTCATAAGTTTTAGTATCACCTAAAAATAGATTTCCACCTACTGGAGTTCCTTGACCAAATAAATAAACATCTAAATGTCTAGGCCCATCAGATGAAAGCTTTGTTTTATATGTATCTGGTAAATCTCCATAATCAGTTTTTCTTTCTGATATGAAAACTAAATAATCTTCAACTTCACCATCATCAGCTAATCCTCCAGTTGAATTTATTTGATTTGAATTTGCTGAACTTGTTATTCTCATTCTTAAGTATGTTTTTCCAGCAGTAGTAGTTCTATTTCCTAATACTGACAATGGAAACTTTACATCCATATTTCCAGCAGTGGATACAGTGGCATCATAAATAACTTGACTATTGTTATTATCAAATCCATTATTTATATTTCCATTTAATCCATCTAACCATATTTTTACTTTTGCTCCACCTGATAAAACTTTTCCTACATTTACAGTTATTATATTCTCTATTCCCTCTATTAATAAAATTGGTAAAGTAGAATCATATGCAACTCCATTAACTGAAACTATTCCATCTTCGTCATCACTTCCTGTTTTATCATCTAAATCAGCATTAGTTCCCAGAGGTTGTGTCCATATAGTTTCATAATCTACTCCCTTTCCAAAATACGGTGTATTTGTTACTTGAGTATGTCTTGGTGGATTTGATGTTATTGTTTTATATGTATCAGGAGCATCTCCATAATCAAAAGGTTTTTCTCCTGTTATTATTGTTGTTACCTCATTTGAAGGAACAGGATCTAATTCATTGGGATCTGCTAAAGCTGAGTTTTGTAAAGTTGATAATGTTAAACTAGTCTTTGTTCTTCCTTTTAATATATATGTTTTTCCTGTATTTGGTCCTAATGTTGCAATTGTACCAATATTAATAGTTGTTTCTCCAGATGTTATAGTATAGTTTAAATTATTGCTTGTTAATCCATCTGTATCAATAACTTCTCCAATCAATGTTGTTCCATTAGAATCATACACACTAAAAGTCTCAAAAACTTGTGTCACATCAGCCTTTAAAATATCTTTTACAACTACTCCTGTAAAATTCTTAGAAGTACTTTTATTTGTTATTACTAAATTATATTGTAATGTATCCCCTTTTTGTAATGTTGTTTTATCTACAGATTTTACTATTCCTAATTCTGGTGGTGTTGTTATAACATTAACTTTAGCTTCACTTGTTACACTTTTTCCAGGAACTGTTCCTACAGCAGTATTTGTTATTTGGTCTTGATCTCCTACAAATGAATATATTTTACTTTTTAAAGTATATTCAATCTCAAGTCTATATCCCTTTGGAATTTTTGGTAAAGGTCCACCATCAGATTTTAATTCAAACTTTGATGTTGTAGAATCCACTGTTGTATAATTTATTGTTGTTGGAAATCCAGCTACATTTGTAAAAACTGTTCCTGTCAATGAATTATATAATTTTGCTGTTACTCCTGTAGCAATAGTAGAAATTTTTTGAGAATTAATTATATCTGTAACTGTATAGTGAGAATTAAATGCTGGATCTCCTAATGGATAATCTCCTGCATTTTTAACAGTTAGTTTATATTTTATATCTGATCCTTGTGTAAACGTAGTTCCATTTGTAACCTCTTTTCCTAAAGCTAAAGCTGGAATTACTATTTGATAATTTCTAGCAGCATCTCCGTTACTACTTGGGTTTGCTACATTTGAAAAAGGTTGAGATCCAGCCGTTGGATTTAACAAATCAACTTTATATAACTGGCTTGAACCTGAAGGATAATAAAAAAGATCTGTTCCCGCTACAAATGTTCCAACTACTGTATTTCCACCAGTAGTTATATTAGAAGCTATCGCTCCACTTTTTACAAGAGTTGAACCATTTTTTGCGAAATAATATAAACTTCCTCCATCAGATATAAAATAGAATCTTTCTTCTCCTCCTACTCTATCAGTATAACCCCAGTCAGCAAATCTTGGAGCTCCTCTATCAATAGCTAATTTTGTAGCACTTCCTGATCCATCTGTATTTATTATTATCTTAAATATTGGTCCTCCTGCTGCTCCATCAGAACCATCTCCCGCCACATACATATTTCCATCTTTATCAAAATCACCTATAAACATCCCATTGTCTATGTTATGAACTAACGTTGTTATAGGTTTTTTAGTGTATGTAAATCCTGTTGCTGTTGGTTCTATTCGAACTAAATTATAAGTATCATTTCCATTTACAGCTGTTACTTGTATCCCATATATATAGTTATCTTTTGGATTATAACCGTAGGCATTATTTCCAGTTCCACCTACAGCTAACTCTTGAACCTTTACCCTTGTTCCTGTTACTAAATCTATTTGATTTACCCTAATATTTCCACTTCCTAAATCCTGTATTAAAAATCCATCTCTCAAATCAGCAGGAAATGGACCTGCTATTGACATTAAACTATTTATAAAAAAGACTAATATTAGTATTAAACTTTTTACATAGTCCTTATACTTTAAATTCATAATAACCTCCCTCTTTAAAACTTACCAATAACGTTGATAAACCAACCTTTAGCACTATAATCTAAATCACTTAAATCGTCATCAAACTCAGTAAAGTTATATCCTACCCCTACTTTTAAGTTTTCTTGTACCTCTTTATATATTCCTAATAACGCTCCATGCTCATAAGAGTCATCTGTTATATCTCTTAAAATGTGATACTCACCAAATGCATACCAACTCTTAATAACCTCATAGTTTAATCTAACTGCATACAAATCTAACTTAGAATTATACCAATCTCCCTCTCCTCTACCAGCACGATACTCTTCAGTACGAAATGCATACTTACCTCCTATATCAAGTCTTTGAGTTAATTCATATATTCCTTCAAGAGATAGTATATGAGCTTTTGTATCATTTGTTGCATTAAATTGATTATTAATTCCTATATTTTGAACATACTCGTACTTACCTATAAGATTTAATTTGTCATTCCAAACAGGTCTATATCCTAAACCTAAACCTGCTTCCACTGATCTATCATCTTTTTCCTCTTTTGCATCTCTATAAAGATAGTTTAACTCTCCAAATAGAGTATATTCATCATTTAGAATTAATTTTCCTCTATTAATAGTAGCCCATCTATCTGCAGACATTCCTGCTCCTTTATCTTTTCCAAATTCAAGCTTATTTCTAATCATAAAATCTCTTACATAGTATCTACTGTAAACACTTACTGATGTTCTTTCTAAATTTCCATCATAAGTTTCTAAATTCCCTTGTTGAACTAAAGTTCCTACAGTAATCTCCTCTGAGTATGCATAATCTACTCCATAAGATTGAAGGATACCTTTCCCTACATTATCTTTTAAAAATTGATTTTCATGATACATAGATGTTTTTTGATCATACATAAACTTTTGTCCAACTGTAAAAGTGTGCTCCTGTCCATAATTTGATCCGAAATCATTATTATCATCTAAAGCATACCCCATATATAAACTATGATCTGGTGTGAAGTCATACGTACCTAGTACTTCTGCTCCATTTCCTTTATTTCCAGTACTTCCTTCAGCTTTTAAACGAAATTTATCTGTTACTTTTAAATCTGTTCCCAAAGTATATATATTATTTGCTCCATAATTATCATCCCAAATTGCTGTTTGTACAATTCCATATACTGTTCTATTTGGCTGAAATTCATAATCAGCTCTCACTCCGGCTAATAAAGCTTCTTCATTTGGATTATCTAATGTTTCTATTCCACTTTCTCTATTTTTTAAATATTCAAGTTCTGCAGAAAGCTTCAATTTTTCTGTATATTGATAACCTATTGCTCCATTTATTCTATCCTCTTCTAAAGATATAGGTTCTTCTGTGTATAAATCTGAGTCATTTTCTTTAAATTTATTTGCTCCTAATTTAATATCCCATTTGTCTGTCAATTGAAATTCACTTGTAAATCCATAATCATCATGCTCACTACTATTTGAGAATCCAGCTGTTGAAAATCCTTTATCTTTTCTGTTATACCAGAATGTTCCACTATCTCTATCATCAAACTTTTCACTAAAATCTTTAAAAGCTACCTCTCCTGATATAGAGTATGCGTCTCCTGAAATATTATTAAAATATTTCATTGGATTAGCTATCATCTCTTCATATTTATCTCTATCTAAATATGAATCATATCCTCCATTAAATGAAAAATTATTTACAATAGCTTGAGTTCCTTTAGAGTGAGCATATTCAAATCTCATAAAAGTATTATCTGTTTTTCTCAAAGTTACATCGATGCCTTGAAGTTCATAATCTTCTAACTCATCCCCTCTCGCTTCTGATACTAAAGTTCCACCAAGAGCTAAATTATCTGTTATCCAAGACTTACCTCTAACTCCATAAGTTGTTTTTCCAAAATCTGTATCATTAGAATAAAATTCATAATCAACTACTAAATTTACATTGTCTCCATAATACGGCTGATCTTTAATTATTCCATCTTCTGTTGTTGCTATTATAGTCGGAAGTGGATTTTTTAAAATAATTCTACCTTGAAGTTCATTTACATCATAATCTCTTCCATCTTGCAGTACCACTTCTCTTAAAATTCTTCCTGTTCTACCATCTGTTACTTGAACTTTTACTTTAGCACTTCCTACAACTATATCTTGGAAACTTAGAAAATATACACTTCCTCCAGTTCCTCTAAACTCATCTCTTGTGAACATAGTCTCTGGTTCACTTACAAAAACATTTCCTTGAGTTTTAGCTTCTCCAAAATCAGTAGATTTTTCACTTACATATATTCCTTGAAATCCATATAAACTTCTATCATAATCAGCATAATAATTCCCTGTAAATCCAGTATCAAAGCTTCCCCATAAAATACTTGATTTTTGTTTTTCTAATTTTATATAAAACTTTCCTGAAGTATCTGTATCTCTGTAATATGTAGACTCATCTCCTAAATTAAACTCTATATCATCTCTTTCTAATTTTTCAAATAGATCTCTTGGTCTTCTTTTAGAAAAACCTTTAAATAGATATTTTGTTTCTTGCTCCCAAGTATCTGCTTGAGCTGTTAATCTATAATCTTCCCAAACTCTTTTATAGTAAAAAGCTAATCTTCCTGATGAAAAAACATTATCGTCGTATTTATAATTATCTTGAAGAATTGCATTACTTCCTGAAACATAATTTTTACCAATAAACATATCTGCTATTCCAACTGCAAATGTATAATTTGATGGTAAATATACATCCATACCATAATTATATTCATTTCCCTCTTCATCAGTCATCAATACAGGTAGATTTAAATCACCTATCATATTTGTATAATATTCGTAGGCAAAATCACCTTTATAATCTAAATTTACTTGTTGATTATTTACTGATAATTTTTGTACTCCTTGTAAGTCTTTTCCATATACCCTAACTTTAGATCCTTTAAGTTGTATGTTTCTTATAACTGCCCCATCATCTCCATAGATACTATTTGCTATATCTACATTTTTAGTTGCGTTAATTGGAGTTACAAACTCTATAGGATAAACATCTGTTTGATCAAATCGTCCCTCTTCGTCATAAACTTTCAAAGTATAAAAGTACTTATCTCCCTCTTTTACTGTTTCATTAGGATAAGAAAATACTATAGGTTTATTTAATAAAACCTCATTTCCCTCTAATTTTCCAACTGGATCAAGTTTATGAATATCTTCTTCATCATAAATCAGTATTTCCCATTTTTTTATAATCTCTTGATAATTTGTGTACATAAAAAATTCAATTTTTTCTGAGTCTATATTTTGTTTCTTATTTGCTTTTATTGAAAGTTTTGGTTCTTTTGGAATTGGATCAACTATGGAATATATGTATCCACCATTGTTTTTTAAAGTGATTCTTCCTGGTGTAATTAAATCTTGTTCTTCATAAGGTTTATCTAAATCAATTTGAGCATTATTATCTGTTGAAATCTCTTTTAAAATCACTTGATTCTCTAATTTTTCTTCAGAATAACCACCCTGTGCTACAATTAAGAATGCTGATAAAAACAATATCTTTTTTAGGTATTTTTTATCACTCATTAAATTTCACCCCACTTAAATTTTTTTATTTAAATGTTTTTTCTATTCTTTTCTTTCTGTTCCTTTTTATTGAAAAAAAGTTTTAGAACAAAATAAAAAAAGTACTAACAGAACATTTTATCAACGTTTGTTAGTACTACTTTTTTAATATTTTTTATTTTAAGTGAATTAAAATTTGTATAGTTTTTTCATACTTTCCCTCTGATGCTTTTAGTATACTTGGACCATGAATTGTTCCTGTTAAAGGTAGTGTTCTTTTAGTAGTTTCTTTTCCCACTTCTTCCCCTAAAAATAAATCCTTAACTAATAAAGTTTTATTATCATCTAAATACAAATAATTTTTAAAGATATCTGTTCCTATAGCTAATTCTCCTTGAGAAATATCTAAGGAATATTCAGCATTTACATTTGTATTGTAGTTTAACTCTATATTTGTAGTTACTATTTTATCTTGAGGATTTCCAAATTGATATAGCTTTCCAAAATCTAAAACTCCAGATGATGCTACAAAAAACTCTGGACATTTTACATTGAATTTATATTGATTTGTTACTATACTTTCTTTTTTATACTCTAATATAAATTCATCCTCTGTATTATAATTCCAGTAAATAGGTTTAATTTTTAAGTCTCCGTTACTTTCTTGTTTAGCTTTTATTATAGTTCCTTTATTTAAAGTAACTGTTGTATAGCTCTCATTTAAAAAAATCTCTTCTTCATTTATATAAGCTTTCTGGTTCTCTTTTAATTCTATAGGATAATCTCCATTTAAAAGTTTTAAATCTAATACTTCTGTTTGATATTTTACTCCATCTTTAGTTATTAAAATAGGTTCACTATTTAATTGCCCATCTATTGGATTATACCTTGAACTAATGGTTAAATCCATCTCCCCTTGCTTTGCTGATGTAGATCCTTCCAATCCAGAATTAATTCTAAGATTTATTGTTCTTCTCACATCCCCAGAAGGATCAATGTGTTGTAGAACTAAATCATAATACTGTGCTCCATTTCTATTTGTTATCCATATGTGAGCTTCATTTCCTGATTTGTAATCTACATTTAAAGTTATGCTTTTACCATTTTTTTCAATAACTTCTTTTATAATTATCGCCCCATCTAATAAAGTATTATATTCTTTTATTTCTCCTCCTGGTAAAGTTAATTTAATTTTATGTTGATAATTTAATCCTTCCATTACTCTATTATCATTAGTAGGATTTATTATTACTTTCCCAGCTGAATAAAATGGAGATTCCATACTTTTAAAAATAATTTTTTCTTGTTCCTCTTTTAAAGGATAAGTTGGTAGAAGATTAATCTCTAAATTTTTATTTAATTTTTCTTTATCTATAAATATACTTGGAAGTAGTTCTGTCACATATTTACTTGAAATATTTGTGTCTGTAGGTAGTGATAGTGTATTCCCATTCGTTGAAATACCACTTCCTCCAGCATCTCTTCCATGAATATATGCTATTTTAGCATTTTCTCCTACTGCCTTTAATTCTATCACATCGCCTTTTATATTTTTTAATTCATTTTTTATCTCTTTTAATTGTTCTATCGGAATATTTAAAGTTAAACCTGTTGTTATTCTTTCACTCATGGTATCTCTGTATTCAGCATATGATACTGCTGTTAAAACTTTATCATCTAAATTTTTCTCTGTATATAATTTTATTGGTCTATTATAGTTTGAATTATCTTGAGTTGCTTTTGTTTTTGATTTAGTTAATTCTGGAAAAACTTCTATCTTTTTCACTGGATTACTTCCAACTATTTCATATTGAACTTTTAACTCCCTTCTATTCGTTTTAGAATTACTTCTATCTCTTTTTGTTATCCCATCAACTCCAAATTTCCATACGGCATCATTCCCAATAGCTATTGCTGGAACTGAATTTCCTTGTCCACTATTAATTTGCCTTAAAGTCATTTGTCCATCTAAATCAAATTTAGTTTTATTAGTAGCAATTATATTATCTATATCTTTAATTTTTAAGTTTGTAACTGTTGATATATACGTCATACTCGATAAATTTCCACTTTGAGCATTACTTAAAGTTATTATTAGATTATTTAAAAGGATCTCATTTTTTTTCCCACCACTGATTTTTATTAATTCTAGAGGAGTCATTAGTGAAAACGTTTTTCCTACTAAATTCTCTATATTATCTATAGATTCTTGAGATAATACAAATCTTAAGTTAGCGCTCTCATTGGGATTTAATATCTCTTTGTTTCCATTATCAAATTTTAGATTTCCTTTTAATAATATATTCCCCGAAGTTGATAATAAAGTTATTTCGTTTGATAAAGCTTCTATTTTTATCCCCTTTGTATCTTCTACTGTTTTTGTTATATCCTTTTGATAATTTTCCAATTTAAGACTTCCAAACTCTATAAAATCTTGTCTTGCATCTGCTGTTACTTTTAGAGTTTTATTTATGTCTATTTTATTTATAAGAGTGGAATTTACAACATCTAAATATTTTTTAGGTAAAAACTCCTCTATATTTATTTTATAGATATCTTTTGCAATTATTCTTCCCACATTATTATAATGGACTAACGTTATAGTATCTTCCACTATTTTTGTAAAATCCCATTCTAAAATACCAATAGCTAATGGAGTATTTTTTCCTTTCATCAAAATATATTTATTATTTTTTGTTGCTATTGTATGAACTCCTTTTATTTCACCACTCTCTGTAGTCATAAACTCTGCTTTTGGAGTTATTCCTATTCCTATATCTGTTCCTGAATATATTTTTATTTTGTGATATTCTGGAACATTTGTAACCCCATGCCAAGATGACGTTAGTCCAGATACAGTTAAAGAACTTGGATGATTATATTCTGGTAAATTATTAGGTTCAATAATCCCATTTTTTATATCAAATGTTCCTGAGATATCTTTATTTGATTTTGGAACTGGATTAATAAAGTTCAATAACGCTACATTACTATCTATCATATCCCCATCTTTAACTACATAAATTTTTGGAAAATCTACAACTCCATATGATAAAATATTATTACTATTTATTTTATACTTAGTTTGATTTGACCCAACGCTCTCCTGCAATCCTCTTATTGCTAATATTTTATGATTATTTATAGACTTAGAATATGGTATCTCTACTTTATTTTGTCCTTGTTCAAATTTTTCTTTTGCATATTTTAATATAATCTCCATTTGACTTGTTGGAATATTTTCAAAAATCATTTCAAAATCAATTTGAACTTCATTATTTAAAGGAGATATATTAAAAGATTTTAATGGTGTATATGCTCCAACTGCTGTATTTCTATTTGTCATATCTCCTCGATCATAAACTAAAAATTTTTCTGCTTTTTGAAATGGTGTCTCTCTTATGTTTATAGGAACCTTTATATTACTGCTATTCGATGAAGTAAGATCTAAACTTACATAAGGTTTATGATTAATTGGATTTAAAGGAGTCTGTGTTTCTAAACTCCAACTATTATTTTGTGTATCACCTAAAACTTGATTAATTCCTATTACTGGAAATTTATTTTTATCATCAGTTAATTGAATTATTTTCACCCAATTATCAGGGTATTCAATTTTTGTTTTATTTGGATCTCCATCTAATGATGGAATAATGATAATATCTTTAATATTATATTTAACTTCAAATTCTCTAGTTATATTTTTATTTTTAATATTTAAAATATCTTTATTTTTTAATACTCTTATTCCACCAACTTCTATATACTGTTCTACTCTATATTTATAACTATTTGAATTATTTAAGTTCTTAACTATTATGGACATACCATTTTTTCCTACTATTAAATCAAAATCATTCATTATTAATATTTCTTCTACTCCACCTATTTTCTCTTCTTTTGGAGTATAATCAGTCCCATCTAAATTTAATCTTATTATTTTTATTTTTATATCATAATCGTTTGAAGGCGAGGTATTTAAACCTGTAATAAATCCACTTGGAAAGTTATCCCTTATTAACTCTACTGGTATACCTGGTGTAATTTGTCCTTGAGAGTCTATATCCACTTTTCTTACAAAATAGTGATCGTATCCATCTATATAGCTTAACGTAACCTCTCTATCATTAACTTTTTCTTGAATAGCTTTTATATTTAATTTGTCTCTTAATTTTAATTCATTTTTACTATAATGCTCAATTATGTACTCAAATATTTTTTGATTTTCTACTGTTTTCATTTGTAAACTAAAAAATCCCTGACTACTAAAAAATAATTTTAACTCTCCTAAATCAATCTCTTTTTCAGTGCCACTTACCTCTTTTATTAATTCTCCATTTATATTTTTTATTTTTATAATACTATCCCCAATTAACCCAGATATAAATTCTCCATTTGTATCAACTTTTATATATTCATTAGTGCTTGTGTTTACATTTGGTTTTCCTAATATATCAAAATTAATTTTTTCAAAGCCTTGCTTATCTAGCATTAATCTGTCATATCCTTTTAAATAAGTTACTGTTACTGATCTTTCTTTTGCAAAATCCTCTTTAATAACTATGTCTAAATTATAATCTAATCTTTTCAAACCACTTGATTCATAGTGTTTTATGTTTAATTTATAAGTTCCTGCCATAGGTTTATTTAATATTTTTATCTTAGGATATCTACCTTCATATTTAATTTCTAAATTTAAAGTGTTCAATCCATTAAAAATATTTATTGTATTTATCACTGAGTTTCCTGTGGCGTCAATATCTATTTTATTGCCTTCATTTAAAGTATATGTTCCATTAAAATGTAAGGACTTCAAACTTCTTTCTCCAGGTATTGGACAAGTTACTCCTGCTTCTGTATTTATTCCATTTGCTTTAAAAATTATATAATTATTTGTATTAAAAGTTTTGTTAATTTCTAATTTTGAAGTATCCGATATCTGTGGCTTCACTATTTTTATATCAGGATATTTTATACTTTTTTTATATTTTTTTACATCATCAACTAAATAGTAATATAAATATTTTCCATCTTTATAACTATATTTATATTGTCCACCTGCAAAAGTTAATTGTTCTCCTATTGGTTTTGAAGATGAAAGCACAATCTCAGATGAGCTATTATTTCTGAAGTTATTAAGAATAGATTTTAATTCATTTAAATTTATTTTTACAACAAGTTCTCCACCTATTCTTTCTCTTGTATTAGGTTTATAACTACCTATTGCTGTTATCTCTTTATTTATTTCTTGTGTTGATCTCTCCAATAACTGACCACCATTTGAATTTATATTTAAAAAATATAAATTTGCTTCTAACATGCTATCTACATTTTTAAAAGTATCTGTAATAGGAATAGTTCTTTTTTCGTTAGTATTAGAAGTCTCAGCTCTCCATCCATCTCTATTTATTTCTAATTCAGGACCTAACCCTATTATAGGAAATGCTTGATCATATAAAACTTCTGGATTAGTTTGTTCCAAACTTACATTACCGAAACTATAAATATCTTGTACTATATTTTCAGTATCTTGTATTACAATATCTCTTAATGAATTTCTAATTGTCATTAAATTTTCTAAATAACCTTCAGTTAAATTTAAAGTATGTTCTTTTATTTCACCACCTATATTTGTATGAATTATTTTAATTTTATAAGTCTTTTTAATTGTTGGTAATTGAGTTATTTGAAAGTCTATATTACTTCCGTCACAAAATATTCTCAAAAATATTTTCATTACTCCAATTGATATAGTTCTATCACTATATCTATCTCCTGGAGTATGGTTTGTTATACTGTAATTCGGTTCATTTTCTATACTTATTTTTATATTATGATTATGTTTATTTGGTGTACACCCATAGTCAAATCCCATTATGTTTCCAGATATAAAATTTTCTTTAATTAATTCCATATTAGGACCTACTATACCATTTCTATTTAACCCAACCCAACCTGTATTATATCCATTTTTATAAAAGACTGTTACTTCTTTTCTTTCAGTAACTTGCTTTTCCACACTTCGAGCACTTTTAGCATCTACCCCATACACCTTTACAACTTTACCATTTCCACTCTCTTGAATAGATATATAAAACTTTTCAGGTTCATTTTCATAAGGTATTTTTAAAACTTTTTTTCCTTGATACTCTACAACCTCATAATCCATAACTGAAGAGGTGTTTCTACTACTTTTTTTTCTTCCATTCACCTCGTTAGTCCCCTGAACAGTTTCACTCACCACTAAATTATACTTTTTCTCTAGTTCCTCTGCATCTTTAACCCCTCTTAAAGTCTGCTCTCTCTTTTTAGAAAAATCCACATAGATATTTTTATTTTTTCTATCTATATAAACATCTTCTAAAGGTTCACTTTTAATCTTTGTAACCTCTATATCTAGCTCTGCTGGCTTTGTTCTTCTAGGTAATGCCTCTATTTGTTCTAACTCTGGTGCTATTTTTTCTGGTAAATCTGGTGAACTTCCACTTCCAATAACTCCTGAAAATATTATTGAAAATATTATAATAAAAAAGAGCTTATGGAAGCTCTTTAACTTTTTACTCATAGCCCTCCCCCCTCATTTTTATTTGGCATCTCATCTGGAAATATTGGTAAAATTTGTGGTCTATTTTCATCCTCTGGTACTGGTTCTATTGGTTTTGTATTCACATTTACCAGTGAGTACACTCCCATAACTATTGGTAATTGTCCTACATACTCTCCTTCTATAACCTCAATACTCTCACCTTTATCAAGTTCACGTCTATCTAAAATAGCATAGAACTTAACCAACTCTCTCTCATTTTCTAATATTATCTCGTTTTGTTTTCTATCCATTCCCACTCTTTCAACTTTTACCCATTTCTTTCTATTTGTTAAATTTATAAAGTTTGGAAACTTAAAAGTGATTCTCTTTCCTAAATCCTTTTCTTTATCAGTTGTATAGATTTCCACATGAGAAACTGCTACAACTTGATTAGGTCCAACCTCTGTATGATTTATGTCACGAAATCTAAGTGGCTCAACTATTTTTACTTTTATCTCGCTAAAACTCATTGAAAAGATAGCCATAAAGACTATCAAAATTATATTTTTTCTCATGACTATCTCCTCTCATTTAATTCAACAGTTATATAAACTTTTTTCCTATGTACACCCTCACGAGAGATATTTTTTCCATCAATAAATAGATAGTTATCAGTAACTAACTTCTTATTTATATATTTAGGAGAGTATATAAATGTATCTAATACTCCATCCCCATCGATATCTATCTCTGTTTCACTATAATTTAACATATAAAAATTTTGTTTATCAGGTATTTTATTCATCTCTAATTCAAATGGTATTGTAACTTGTTCATCATCTATAATAAGCGCTTTTATATCTACATCTGTTATAATCTCTAATGGTACAACTGCTTTAACCTTTGTATCTAAGTTTATTGTGTATGAATCCTCTAGTTTCCATTTTACCTCTTCACCACTATTATCATTTGTTAACTCTTCGTTAGGAAGAGCTGGAATAAGGGGAATTGCTGGTAAAAGATTAGGTTGACTTTCATAGTCCTCTGGTAAAAGAGGCAAAATAGTTGGTATATGAACCAACTCATTTGCCAATATATTACAACTTAGAAGGGCTAGGATTAGAACTAATAACTTTTTCATACTTTCCTCCCTCACTTAAGAATATCTGTTTAAGTGTTAATCTATCTCTATCTAAGTGGATAATAAACCTGTTCTCTCTATCATCATAGTACCCCAACACTACATTTTCAGTGATCTTTCTAGCTTTATTATCCACACCTATATATTCAATTTGTAGCATATATTTTCTAGCATATAGTCCACTAACTTCAAATGTTCCATCGCTCTCTGGATTTAAATACTCTATCAATTTTCCCTTTTCATCTAAAACTTTAATAAGTATATTTTCAAATAAAGATTCTCGCTCTTTATCATTTAAGTTTAAACTTTTTTCAACTTGAATCTCGCCAACTATTGTAACCATAGGTTTTATAGGAATATGAGCTGTTACTGTTCCAACTTGTTGTCCAAGTATCTTTATCTTTGTATCTCCAATTGTATATGATGGTTTTCTAATTGTTGGTTTCATATCATAAACTATTTTATTTGGAACTCCAAAGAACATAGCCTCTCCATTTTCATCTGTATCTATCTCTTGGTCTCCAATTTTTACAGCTACATAGTCCACTCTTTCCTCATCAGCATCCATAACTCCATTGTCATTTTTATCTAAAAAAGTTATAACTTTAACTCTTGTACTATCAATACTTTCTAATGGTTTTCTAATATTTTTCAAATCTACAACTCTATTTATACCAGCCGAGTATCTTTGTGCACCAGTTTCATCAAAGTTAACTTCACTTCTAAGCCAGTTATCATAATCTAAAGTGAATCTAAATGTAAATTTCTCTTTATACGAATCTGAATATCCAAACTCCAATGAGTAATCAAATATACTAAAGATATTTTTATTTGTCAGTCTTAAAGTTGTTTCTAAATCCTTTCCATCTTCTAACCAGTAGTTTATAAGTTGTGCGTTATACTTTTTAAATCCGTTGTAATATATATTAACCTCATAACTATCCTCTTGATTTAAAGATTTATTGTAATCTAAAGAAAGCAGAAAATCTTTCCAACCTTTACTAATATTTAGTCCAACACTTTCATCATTATTATCATCTTGATCTATATTGTATTTAGTTTTACTCCACTCATAGTTAATTTGAAAAATCCCTGTTGGATTATATGTAATAGAGTAACTTTCATCTGATTTTTCATCAAAATACTTTCCATAGTGAGCCCTATCAATTATGAATCTAAAATCTTTTATATCAATTTGGAATGTTCCATCATATGAGTATCTATCTTTATTACTACTACCTTCATCATTAACTACACTTGTATTCAGCGCTCGCTCTGTTCCAAGAACTAAAGTATATGGAAATCTATATATATAGTTACTGTATACAACCTCTCCTCTAACGTGTTCTAAATACTCAATTCGTCCATCCCCAACATCCTCTGGTTCGTGAACATATCCCAATCCTAAAGTTAGGTTTTGAGTAATACCATGGTATAAGTTAGCATTTATAGAGTATCTATCATATTGATCCACTTCACGAAAGGAGATATCATACTCTGTTTCTCCCTTGTTTTGTTGGAAATAGTTTGCAGCAGTATCTATATCTATTGTGTATATTCTTCCATCTGGTTGATAAACTCTTAATGTATAACGTCTATTTTCTTGAATCTCTGAGTTATCAAACTCCACTGTTCCATCAACAGCATCTTTTACTTCAATTGGAAATCCTAAGTATAGTAGTTCTACTCTACTTCCAATAGGTACAGTTTCACGAATTACATAGTTTTTACCTTTTATGTAGTAACCTCGCTCTTTTCTAAAGCTTGCTGCCCACTCTCTAGCTCCTCCACTACCATTATTTTCTAATTTCAAAGAGTGGTTTTTATAGATATCTGGATAGTATAAACTCATATTTCCAAGTTCACTATTTCTTACATCATAAGCTGCTGTAAACTCTCCATAAAGAAGCGGCCCTTGGTATTCTAAATTTCCTGTCCAATCAGTTTCCATTTTTCTATCGCTAGAATCTTTTCCAGCTTTACTTAAAACTCCTTGAAAATCAAATCGCATATATCCTACGTCAAATAGAGTACGCTCACTTGTAAACATAAGTTCTCCAGCCTTCTCTGCATCAATCAATCCATCTTTAACATTTGCTAAATATGCTTCTATCTCTGCTGATGTTTCAAAGCTAAGTCTCATTGAAACACTTGAATTTTCCTGGTCTATATACAACTCCCTTAAAAGCAGTTCTTTAAACTTTTCACTCTCTACAAAAAAATCACTTTGCTCAACTATTACATAAGAATCACTTGGTTTTAATATAATCTCTCTAACATCAGTTCCCACTGTTGCTTTTAAAACCTCACTTTGAATTGTATAGTCTTTAAATCCTATTGTATTAAAAAGATTTATTACAGGAAGGTATATTTTATTATCTTGAACTATAACTGGGTACACATCACTAACTTTTGCACCATTAACTTTTAAATTATAGAAGTTCTCTCTCTCTTGAACTCCTTGTAATTCATTTAAAAGAATTTGATACTCCTCTTCTGTTATCATATTTAAACCTTTTAATTCATTTAGTTCCTCTAAAGTAAACTCTGATGAATAGGTTAATAATGACAAACATAAAAACGCTAATAGATATATTATTGATTTTAACTTCAAGACTACACCTCCCTTTAGTTACTTTATCTCTCCTTCATACAAGACTTTTTTACTTAATGAATCCTTAACAATTAAGGTATTGTATTTCGCAAAATTCTTTATTAAGTTCTTATCATGACTTGTTAATTTTTGATTCAACTTAGATGCACTCATTTTTTCACCTTTTAAAAGCCTTAAATTACCAACATAAACTGGATTTTTTCCTTTGTTTTCAGCTAAGTAAAAATCTAGTGTTCCTCTTCTTTCTCCAACGTTAGCTATTAATCCATTAAAATTAAGGTTATTCTCTTTTAAAGTAGTACTAAAATCTTTTAAAAATATTTTAGGAGTTAACCCCCCTACATATCCCGCTAAATCCATCTTTAGGTGTGTCAGTATTTGAACTGTAGATGTATCAGTTGAATTTAGTTTTGGTAGTGCTATCTCTTTTATTCCTACCGTAACTAGATATTCACCTTTTGGTGCACCTTTTGGTGCTTTTACAAAGACTTTAAACTTTCCACTACGTCCTGGTTTTAGAGTAACTGTTGTAGGAAATATCTCTATCCAATTTTTCATAGATTTTTCTATCTCTTCATCAGTTAGATAAAGTTGATATTTTAAGGTATTTTGAGTCGGGTTATACAAAGTATATTCCTGAACCTCTCCTTTATCATCTATCTTTTTATCAAAGGTAACAGGATTTATATTTATATATCCAAAGATATTTACTACTAAAAGGAAAAAAAGAAGAAAAATGTTTTTCATAAAACCGCCCCCGTATTTTAATTAATATATAATTCTCTTAAAAAAAGAGAGAAGAGAACTTCTCTCTAAATTTAAATTAATTATTACTCTTATGGTGTTGGTGTTGGTGTATAAACAACAGTTAGAGTATTTTGTCTTGAGTTGTGGTGAACACCTGGCTGTAATCCACCATTTAATAAAGACCCTGCAACATCAGTAGCTCCTTTAGCTATAGTTGATGTTACTCTTCCTACATGCTCTGTATCTCCATCACCTAAAGTGTGATTATATTCTGTTGATGATACTTGAGTTGCTCCACCAGTTAAAGATAATGTTGAAGTTAATTTACTATCTGCTGAAATTCCATTTTTCGCTAATGTCGCTTCCCCTGGAGTTGTTCCTTCCAATTTGACATTTAACGTTCCTGCTCCAATTTTCGCAGGAGCCCCATTAGTAAATCTTTGAACTTTAAACAGCTTATATGCTACTGAGTCACTTGTTGCTTTACCTTGTACTATTCTTCCGTGGTCAATTAATAACTCGTCAATAACTGTTCCCGCCTCATCAGTTATAGTAAGCCCTGTAGGTGCAGTGATTATCTCAGCTATTACCTTTACTGGTACTGATGCTGTTTCCACTCCATTTTCCCCTGGTGTAGGTGCTGGATTTGCTGCAAATGCTGCCATTGAAAGTGCCATGATTCCGAATAAAACTTTTTTCATTTTGCTACCTCCTAAATTTTCTTTTTATTTTTTTCTCTTGTTCCCATATATATATCAATTTTTTTTGATATTAAAGTTCTTTCTTAGTAATATCCTCATATGTTGAAGAGTCTCTAAGTCTAACTCCAACTACATCTCTTTTTTTCATATTCTTCATAGTTAAAGTTACTTCATCAGTTTTCCCAATTCCAATTCTACCTTTTTCCACAGACTCATGACTTTCATTTCCACTCATAACATCTATGTTATACCAAATACCTCTTTTAAGAGTATTGTTTTTAACTTTAAAAGATACTACTGCTTGTCCCTCTTTATTTTCAGTAACTTTTAAATTAGTTATCTCTAACTTTGGCTTAAAATCTCCAACATATCCAATAACTTCCATATTTACATTAAGTCCTATACTTGCTGCAGCTGCAACAGTTTTGCCATCATCTCTTGTTATGTCTGGCACAGGAACTGATTTAAAATTTAAAAACGTTGAGTATTCTCCCTCGGGAGTTCCTTTTGGAGCTTTTATATATACTTTTAAAGTACTTTGACTTTTTGGTTTAATCGTTATTATTTTAGGGCTGTATTCTACCCATTTATCCATATGACCACCATAAGCCCCTGTTCCAGGAAGTGCAGTTACTTTAAATCTCTGTGTTTTTAGGCTGTTATTATACATGATAAACTCTTGATACCCTCCACCAGCATCTATTCGCTTTTCGAAAAACGTTGGTGCAATATGAAATGAAAATGTTGTGAAAAAAATTAGTAAAAATGTTGAAATAAGTAAATAAATCCTTCTCATTTTAGTTCCCCTTTATTTTTTATTTTTTTTAGGTAATAAAAAAACACTTAGCTTTTGTAATATAAAATTACAAAAGTTAAGTGCAACTGGCTGCCATTTTAAATAAGGCCCTATAGCTTTGCGTCCTTTAGTTTCCTAAAGTTTGCCATATTGAAGTTTATTGTATCTTTTTTATTGTTCTTTTTCAATTAGAAATTTTTTAAATTTTTTTTAAAAAAACTTCTATAATATAAAAAAAACATTAATTTTAGTTGTATTCTATCTTTAATAGAACACAGTCATAGATTCCCTAAAGTATACAAAATAAATTTTATCTTTCCTTTTTTTTGAAAAAAAGGATTGGAATAAAAAAACAGTAAATACTGTTACAATATTTATTTTTTATATGCTTTTTTATTTTATTATTAAGGGGGAAATAATCATGTATATTAATAGTAAACATCTACAAATTTTAAAAGTCATACAAAATAATCAAGTTTCGAATCTAAAAGATATTAGTGATATCTTTTTACTTTCCCAACAACACACTAAAATTCATCTTGAGGATATTTATTGTGAACTTTTTTTAGAACCATCGGGGGATTTAAAAATTGAAGATGCCATTGAAAAAATTAAAACCTTTCCTAATGCTAGAAATATTTTAAAAAATCTTCAACAATTTACAAAAAATCAAAAGATATTTTATCTTATCTTTAGATTAATCAAAGATCGACACATAAAACTTTCTCATGTTTGTGAAGATTTAGATCTTACTAAACGAAATTTAAATAACTATCTCAACGAAGTCTCTTCAATTCTTTTGCCTTATAAACTTAAAATTAAAGTTAGTAATAAAGGTTTAGTTTTAAATGGTACATCCTACTCTTTAAAAAGATTTACGTATCTTCTTGTCTTTAAATTTCTTATAGAGAAAGATTTTTTACCAACTCAAGTTAGAAACGAACTAGTAAACTTTATAAAAATCAATAACTTTCATGAAGTTAGAAAAGATATTATTAAGTTTATTCAAATTGTTAATTGTAATTTTATTGATTATACTGAAATCTCATTTTTTTGCTTCTATTTATTTTTCAAAGCCAAACCCAAGGAAAAAAAAATATCTGATATATCATCTAAAGAGATTCTTAAATATAAACCAAGCTATTATGATAATGAATTCTTTTATAAAATTTTTGATTTTTTAAAAAATAGTAGTTTTAAAGATACTTCGGCTATAAATCTACATGATCTTTTTAATATAATTGATATATTTAAATACTCTAGAAATCGTTTTGAAAAACATATCTACTATAAAGCTAATGATATTAGGGATATTTTTGCGAAATATATGGGGCCCCATATTTATGAAAATCCTAACTTCTTCAATACAGTTATCCCTTGGATTAACTACAGTTATATAAAATCTTTATTTTATATAGATGATTCTAAATTTTTAAATCTAAATCTCAACTATTTTTCTAACTCTAATATATATGAGATGACAAAAGAGATAAATTATATTTTGCCAAGATTTACACTTTATGAAAGTATTTTTATCTGGTACTCTTTCTCTAAACCAATTTTTAAAGAGTTAAATAATATTTTTGTTTTTAAAAATTTACCAGTTACTATTATCCCAACTCTTATTGAAGAAATCTATAAAAAACATAATATAAAAATATCAGATTATGTGCATCTTAGAAGTTTTAGTGAATATTCAAAAAAAAATACTATTCACAATATTGTTTTAGTTGAAAACTTTTCAATACATAATACAGATATCCCCATTAAAAATTTATATTTTCCAATTCCTAATTATAAAAGAATAACTCCAACGTAAAAAAAAGGATTAAATCCAATTGTGGGATTTAATCCTTTTTTACTATTTAATATTCATATTTTTTAAAATAAAAAATTTCAAATCAAGTAGATTAGATTCTAATGGAAATCTATTTATTCTATATACAGGTGTTTCAAGAACTTCATTTATATTTCCACTTGTTATTATAAGATCATAATCTTTTTCACATCCAAATATCTCAAATATATGTGATGATACCTTATCAATCTCTTCAAATCCAAACATTGAATTTAATTTATTTAAAATAATATTTTTAACACTGTCTATCTCATCTGAAATAAATAATATTTTCATATTATTAAAATAAGAATAATTTTTCAAAAGTAAATTACTATAAATAATATAAAATATACTTTGAACATCTTTTTTCATTAATGCTGTATCTCTAATTTTTTCAGAAAACTCTTTATAAAAATTTGTATCGCATATTTTTTCTGGAATTGGAAGTCGTTCTTTTACTTCGCTAATTTCTAAAAGAAGGTTTTCCATTAAGTCCTCACCATTATCTAAATCAAGCTCAGCGATTACATCCTTTAATACATCTTTTATCTCTGTCATTTTATCTTTTTTATTATTTCTTTTTTTATTTTCACCAACAACCTTTTTTATAAATTCTTCACCTAGTTCACAAAGAATAAACTCTGTGATCTCCTCTGTATTATATCTTTTAACTTTTTTCTCTAACTTATGTCTTGTATTTATAGCTGACAATTTACAAAATACTTTATTGTAATAATTTATGTTATAGTTATTCCCAAGTACCTCTTTAACTCTACTTTTTAAAATATCTGGTGCTATATCTCCTACTATTTTTCCTACAATATCTTTTATTAAATTAGGTAGATTTATAAACTGTTTCTCTATTATCTCATAAATTTCTTTTTCTAAAACCTCTACTATAACTTCCTCGTCACCAACTACTTTTATACCTTTTGATGGTAACTCTTTTATTTCAATACAATTTTTTAAAAGTTCATCTTTAATTACCATCAAATCTTTTTTCAATGTGGTTCTAGAGGTGTTAAGGTACTCCGCTTCCTTTGTCAAATTAATAATCTCTTTTGAAAAAAGTTTTAACTTTAAATATCTTTTTCTATTCTCTGCAAACATTCCACTAAAATCATTAATTATTTTATTTATCTCATTATTTTTTAAATTTACACTTAAAACTCCCTTTTCACACTTTTTTATTGTATCTAATTTATACATCTTTAGAATATAGTTTATATTGTCTATATCATATCTTATTGTTCTTGTGTGGACATTAAAATTTTCTGAAAGTTTCTTTAAAGTGAATTCATTTGTTTCATTTAAAACAGATAATATATTTATGCATCTTTCATTGATTACCATTTGATATCCTCCCCCAATAATGATTTATATAGGTATTGTATCTTTTTTTTTATAATCAGTCTTTATGAAATTTAATTTATTTTTTTTCTATTTTTTTTCACTATGAAATTTATTTTTAAAAACTTAATATTTTTTTCATACTATTTGAAATATTTCATATCTTTATATCCTGATTCCACATTCACATCTTCCAAAACTCCTTCTTCATTTATTAAAAACGTTGTCGGAATATTTATTACACCAAATTGATTATAAAGATCTTTTCCTTCAGTATCATAGTATGGTGTAAATGTATATCCATTTTTCTCCATATATTCTTTAACTTTCTCTCTATCGTCACTCTTGTATGGTCCAAATACAACTATAAATTCAATATTACTACCTTTATATTTTTCTACATATTCAGGTCCTAAAATCTCCTTTTCTTTTATACAATCTGGGCACCATGTTGTTGTAAAATTTAAAAATACTTTTTTTCCTTTTAATTTATCCAAGCTTATAGTTTTTTTACCATCTAAAGATGTCACTTCAAAATTATCAACTTTTTCACCTATTAAATATGTTAATTTTTGTTCTCTTGGATCTCTTTCATTGGAAAATGATATGCTAAAAACCGCTAATATCATTAATATTATTCTAACTATTTTTTTCATTTTCTCCCTCCTGTGTCTTTTCTTGAGCTAGCTCCTCGGTTTTATTTTCTTTTTCTTCTGACTCATTATTAACAAGTTCATCCTCTTCTTCATCCAAAATTTCATCTTCTACTATTACAATATTTTTTACTAAGAAATTATTATCCTCATAGTAATCTCCCTCTCTACCTGTTTTTACATTTATTTTTATTTCTTGTTTATCAAATTCACCTTTATAACGTTTACTAGAAGGTGCTAATTCAACTATATAATTTCCAGGTAATATATTTTCAAAGAAATAGTACCCATCTATTTCTGGCTGTGTTCTTCCAACTTCTTCATTATCTCTTTTTAAAATTACATCTAATCCAGCTAATACCCCGTTGTACTCTCTTTCATCTGAAGTCTCGTTATTTTCAACAACTCCAGTAATCATTGAAACAGGAACCAATGGTATATCTACTTTAACTCCTGATGAAATAGCTCCTTTGAATTTCATTTTTTCTTTTCCTTGGATTAACATTGGATCAATTGTTTCCTTATTTACCTCTATTGTATGTATATCCTTATTACTTATGTTACCTATAATATATTTTCCATTTTCTTTTGCAACTCCGCTTCCTCCTGAAGCTATAACTTCCGCACCTTCATAGATATCTTCATTTTCATCCATTATTCCATTAGAGTTTTCATCTACAAAGACTTTTCCTTCTACCCATCCATCTGTTACATTATTATTATTTATTCTTAATAATGGATTTCCTAAGTAGAATGATTTTTCTATTCTTCCACCAACTTTTGTTTTATTATCCTCTCTTCTTATATCTGGGAATTCAACATAAACATCTCCATCAAAAATATATGTAAATCTTATTTCAAAAAATGTTCCTTTATCTCTTGAATGTCCTACTTCAAATGCTGCGTCAACATTTCTAAAAATACCTTTCTCTGTAGGAGCCTTTGCAATTCCAAATTTTATTTCATCCTCTACCATTTCATTTTCTTCATAATTTACTCTTCCTTCCAATACAGCAACAATTCCTTCCATTCCAGAATATGTTATTTTTCCTTGAGTTCCATAACCTTGAACCTTTGTTGGATCATCATTTGGAGTTGAATACCTATAGTATTCATTAGATAAACTAACTCTTACATTTCTGCTCAATGTATAATCTAAACTTAAGTATATTTGATGTAGGTCATCCGCTTCATAGCTATTTCTAAAATAACCTATACTTCCAGACATTCTTCTAAATCCTTTACTTAAATCCACATTATATGAATAATCTTTTTTCAATCTTTCTGCTGTTTTATCTCTATATTTTTCATATCTCATAGTTAAATTAGTATTAAATGGTAATTTCTGCTCTCCTGTTCCTTTAAAATTTAACTCTTTAGAGTTAAAATCTTCAAGTAATGTCCCTGATACTAAAGTTGGATACTCTTCTAATCCAAATCTATAAGCTGCTCCTGCTTCTAATACATCATATTTATTACCCTCTCTATTTTCTAAAAAAGATAGTCCTGTTACCATTGTTAAATTTTTTGTCAATCCATATTTAAACTCTCCTAAATATTGAGGTTTTTTATCGTCTTTTCCCTCTCCTAATTGTAATACGAAATCAGTTTCTCCTTTATTCAATATATTTTGATTTCCTAATACATAGATTTCTTTTGTTTCTTCTCTTCCATCTCTATAATAGATTTTTAAAGTATACTTATCTGTTGATGATAGATTTACAACGTCAAATCTAAAATTATTTCCAGTTATCATCTGAAAATCATCTAAACTTCCATTTCTATACAATTCAACTAAATTAGCATTGTATGCTTCACCCTCTATTATAGTTCTATTATCTACTCTTACACCATAATATTCATTTTTAGAAAAACTTACTCCTCTCATACTTCTTTCACTGTCAAATATAGAGTCACTTTCTAAATAAAAATCTCCAAAAGTTAAATAATAACTTCCAAAAACCTCTCTATACTGTAACCTTATATATTCTAAGCTACTTTCTGGGTATATTTTTTGAGATATTTGAAACTCTCCATAAAAAAGTTCTGTTCCGTAGTCTATATCAATTGCATATTCATTATTTTCAATATCAGAATTTGTATATGATAATTTTAATATCCCTGGAGCTATCATAGATTTTTCTTTTTTTATATAATCCCCATTGGCTTCTAATTCAGCTTCTTTTTTAGCCATTGCTAGAAGAGATCTTTGATGGTTTAATTCTCCTTGATACTCTTTTGGAGTTTTAAACTCTGGATATAGATTTAAAATATATCTTTCATTATCCCAACTTGAATCAGAAATATAAAAATATTTTTTAAAATCATCTAACTTTACAAAAATATCATCCTCTGTCTCAACAGATGATTCTTTCGGTATCTTTATATCAATCTCTTTCTCTCTATCTAACTTACCTTTGATTCTCATTCTTTTTCTATCAAATTTAATATCATCCATTCTAGCAAAATCTATAAACTCTCCAATTCCAATGTATATGTCCTCTGTTTCTTCATCCATTAAAACTCTATAGAACTCATTTCTTTGTCCCTTCATTTCTAACTCTATATATGCTTCTTCAGGAGTTGCTGAAAAAATTGTACTTTTTAATATACAGTAAATTAAAATCATTTTTTCTAATCTCTTCATTTTCCCTCCCCCACTATATTTTTACCACTTAGAGTTGTCGCAAACTGCAATTATTTTTACCTCTTTCTCCTTCACTCCAATAGATGTATCCTTTGCAGCGCTTCCTTTTACCTCAACTTTCTCTACAGTTTTATCTTTTTCTTTTTTTACAATTACATTTAAATATGGTACAACCTTAACATTTATTTTCATGTTTTTACTTTTTGATTTTGGTTTGGAAAAATATTCGTTAAACTCATTTTCAGCTGTAAAATCTTTTCCTAAACTTAAATTAGAAAAACCTATACTCAGAATTGCTATGATAAATAACTGTTTTTTTTTCATAGTTCCCCTTCCTTTATCTTCTTATTACAACTTTTTTATTGGGATTTTTATTTTCAATGGAATAATCAAGATACTCATAAAAAGCTTTTACTCTTACGCTTTCTTTATATTCACCAGATTTTACAATTGGAACAGTGGAAAATAATCTTCCTTGAATTCGTATTTTTTCTTTTGTTTTTTCCTTTGTAGGAATATATCCTAAAACTCTTAATACTTCTCCATTTTGAGTTACTTCACTCGTAAAACTGCTCTTATCTTTACTTTCTAGTTTCACAATAAGTTGGCCATCTGCCATAGTTATTTGATTTGGATATTCAAAATACATCTTTGTATTTCCCACGTCTTTTTTATCAATATCTAAATCTATTGTTATCTCTGGATTTTTCTTACTACTAATCCCTCCGCTAGGAACCCTTGGGTTTATCGTTCCAAAATCCATCTCACCTTTTACACTCATATCTATTTTTCCTATCTTTCTAAAATCTACTGCTATATTTCCAACTAAAACTTCATTTTTTCCAGGTTCATTTAAATACTCAACTCTCCCTAAAATTATTTGGTCATTCACTGAACTTATTTTTGATTTATAGATAAAATCTACTCTCATTGTTTCATTATTAATGATGTAAACATTATTTTCATTTTTATCTCCATTTACTCTTAAAATCTCAATATTTTTATCTGGAGTTATCTTTATTCTGAAATCTTTTTTATGACTAAATACTCTTGCATCAAGAGACCCTCGATAACTAGCTCCTCTTTTCTCTAAATTATATATTTGTCCACTTATCTCTGAAGAGAATATGTACTTTGATATTATTAAAAATATTACTATTAATACTTTTTTCATCTTCACCACCCTCTATATGAAAACGGGCATAGTATTTCACTATGCCCTTATATTTTTCTTTTTACCAAGCTGATGTATCGTAAGCTGCTACTAAAGTAGCTGTAGCTGTATAAGTTACTCCTGGCTCTA
Organism: uncultured Cetobacterium sp.; assembly: GCF_947038635.1. Classification (GTDB taxonomy): domain Bacteria; phylum Fusobacteriota; class Fusobacteriia; order Fusobacteriales; family Fusobacteriaceae; genus Cetobacterium_A. The sequence goes on from NZ_CAMQXC010000019.1 coordinate 28,188, forward strand.
ATAGGTTTATACCAGGTTTTGGAACCTTAACGTTTACTGATCCTTGAGCTTTACCAGTAGTTGCATCTAAAACAACTGATCCTGTTTTGTGAGTTATTGTTCCTGCAAACTTATGGATTAACTCACTACCTTTTTTAAACTTTAATGATCCATTATCTTTAAATCCTAATTTAACAGTTTGTCCTTTTTCTCCCTCTACTGTATGGTGATTAATTTTGTCTATATTTATATCTTTATCTCCACACCATAATCCTAAATCAATATCACTAACTGTAAGTTTTAATTGCTCAGGAACTTTAACTTTAACTTTAAAATCTTTGTTAACACTACATGGATTTGTAAAACAGAATGCTGGGTCTGCTTCTGCAGATGCTGGTTCATTTGCTAATAACGATACTGATCCTAAAATAAATAACACTGATAATAACTTTTTCATTCTTAATACCTCCACTGTTTATTTTTTATATACTCAAGTTATTTTGAGTCAACATTATAGCGGTAGTTCTCTACTACCAAGTTTTAAACCACTTTTATCCTTAAAATTTACCCTTATATATTTACTTCCTTTAGGTATATTAACCAGATCTGATTCTATCTTTGTTTTTGGTTCCCTTGTTGTAATACCAAGTTTAACCTCCTCCTTAGATAGTCTCTTTTTACCACCGTCTAAATACTCTATATCTCCAACAACTGCTAACCCACTATTTCCTCTTAAATCAAAGTTAGCTACTAATTTTCTATTTCCATTAACATCTTTTTTTACTTCACTTCCTGTTAACTGAGCTCCAATTTTTCTTTCACCTTTCAATCCATAAGCTGCAACATGAATCTCTGTTAAAAGTTCAAACTCTACCGCAACTTCTTGTCCTGTTTCACCTTTAACCTCTTTAGTATCATCTTTTGGCTTTCCTGGAAGCTCTCTAAATATTAATTTTGTTTTATATTCTCCCTCAGGTAACTCTTTGGCTCCTCTAACTGCAAATCTTACACTTCTACTTCCATTAGGTTTCAATGTTAAATTTTTAGGATAGATTTTCATCATCTCTCCCATATCATATTTTTCCCATCCTTCATCTTTCTCAACTGAAATTTCTACTCTCATAGGCTCCATAGTATTATTCGTTACCATAATCTCATGAGTTTCATTTTTATCTAATGATGTATAAAATCCAGTTGGAGCTATTCCTATATTAAA
>NZ_CAMQXC010000020.1 GCF_947038635.1 uncultured Cetobacterium sp.
TTTGTTATTTTCATAACTTCTGACTATTTTCTCTATTCGGTTGTTAATGTCCTTTTTCTACAATTCTTGTCGGCGGTGTTTCCCGCTGACAAAAATTATAGTATCATAAATTTTAAACTTCGTCAATAACTTTTTTTATTTTTTTAAAAAATTTCCATTATCTTATCCATAAGTTTCTTTTTTTCTACGTCTTTTTTTACAATTAATTTATCTTTAAATACTACTTCACCATTCACTAATACTTTATAACTTCCAACAACTGTCCCAGCCTTTATAGGGGCTATTAATTTTTTTTCTCTTTCCGTAACTATCGAAACGTCAGCATCTTTTTTTACAATTTTGGAAAAAGATTTAGTTCCATATGTTTTTACATCTGCAACATATCCACCTGAAATTGGTATTGATACAACTGGTATATCTTTTTTTATAATATCTTTATTTTTATAATTTTCATGAAATTTTTCATTTAACTCAAGTATTTTTCCATCTCTTATTTTAGGAGATTTTCCTCCCATCACAACAGTTACTATATTAGCATTATCTTTATCACTTAAAACCGTTATATTAAACCTTGATTTCGTATGATATCCTGTTTTTAAACCATAGATACCTTCTTTTCCTAAAAGATGAATTGTACTTTTTAACTTGTAACTTCCATTTTTTATTTCAGCAGTTTTTTGTCTTGCAATTGCTATATATTCAGGATACTTTAAAGCTTCTATAGATAACCTATATATTCCGTTAGCTGTTCCCATATCCAATTTTTTTCTAGTCATATGATCTGGTAATCCTGCAGGGGTATGAAACTCTAATTCATTTTCTAATCCCAAACTTTTAGCCTTTGCATTCATCATATCTATAAATCTTGGAATACTACCTTTTCCAGAGTGCTTAGCCAATGCATAAGCAGCATTATTAGCAGATTTTATAGCTGCTGATTTAAGTAAATCTAGTACTATTATTTTTTCTCCACTTTCCATAGGAATAGAGCTTCCTCCGGCACTTAAAATCTCCCAATCAACTGTTACTTCATCATATAAACCTATGTTTCCTTTTCTTATTTCATCTAAAGTTACTAATATAGTCATAACTTTAGTTACAGAAGCTAATGGATATTTATGAGTTGAATTCTCTTGGTAAAATACATTACCTTCATCATCTCCCAATACATAAGCTCTATAATCTGGAATATTATCTTTTACTACTTTACTTTGAGTACTTTTTGAAAAAGATAAAGTTGATGCAATTAATACGAAAACCACAACTAATTTCTTCATAGCTTCTTCCTCCAAATAAAAAAAATTTAGGAACTATATTTTTATAGTTCCTAAATATTATACATTATTTTTGTTTTTTAGCCAAGTAGTCTTCTATAGCTTCTTTTAGAGCCTCTTCTGCTAGAACAGAACAGTGCATTTTCGTAGCTGGTAATCCACCTAAAGCTTCTGCAACTACTTTATTTGTTATTGCTAACGCTTCATAAATATCCTTACCTAGAACCATTTCAGTTGAAACTGATGATGTTGCTATTGCTGACGCACATCCAAAAGTTCTAAATTTAACATCTGTTATTATATCATTTTCTATTTTTAAAAATATTTCCATAATATCTCCGCAAGATGGATTTCCAACTTTACCATATCCATCAGGATTTTCCATAGTTCCTACATTTCTAGGATTCATAAAATGATCCATTACTTTTTCTGTATATTGCATAATTTTCTCCTTAGTTTTTAATTGTTTTTATTTTCTATATTCATTCCACAAAGGTGATAACATTCTTAATTTTTCAACAACTTTTACAACTTGCTCTATTGTATAATCTATTTCCTCTTTTGTATTATACTTACCTAAACTAAATCTTATAGTTCCATGAGCAAATTCTGGTTCAATACCCATTCCTAATAAAACATGTGATGCTTGTAGCTCATCTGATGAGCACGCTGATCCAGAACTTACAGCTACACCTAAATAGCTTAAAGATAAGAGAATTGACTCTCCTTCTAAATATTTAAAAGTTATACTTGAAGTTCCAGGTAATCTCTCTACCGATTTTCCATTTACTACAACTTCTGGAACTCTTTTAACTATTTCATCTTCAAAATAATCTCTCAATTCTTGCTCTCTTTTTATTTCAATATCCATATCTTGGCAAGCTATTTCTAAAGCCTTAGCCATTCCTACTACTGCAGGGGTATTTGTTGTTCCAGGTCTTAACTTCTTCTCTTGTCCTCCACCTGTTATCGTTCTAGCTACCCTTACACCTTGTCTTATATAAAGAGCAGCAATCCCTTTAGGACCATGAAATTTATGTCCTGAGAAAGTTAATAAATCTGCTCCTAATTCTTTTGGATATACAGGAATTTTTCCAACACTCTGAACTGCATCTACGTGTAGTAAAATTCTATTTTTTTTAGCTATTTCACCAATTATTTTTATTGGTTCTATAGTTCCAACTTCATTATTTGCATGCATCATTGATATTAAAATTGTCTCAGGTGTTATCGCTTCTTCTAAAGCTTTAACATCTATTACTCCATTACTATCAACTGGTATAAATGTTACTTTATACCCATCTTGCTCTAAATCTTTAAAGGTATTTTTTATAGCTGGATGCTCTATTGAACTTGTTATTATATGATTTCCTCTATTTTTATATGCTTTAGCTACGCCTCTAACTGCAATGTTATCTGATTCAGTTCCAGAAGCAGTAAATATAATCTCTTCTGGCTTAACTTTTAATAAAGTCGCAATCTTTTCTCTTGCTTCTGAAACAGCTATTCCCGTTTCCTTTCCAAAAAGGTGCATACTAAAAGCATTTCCATATTCCTCAGTTAAAAAAGGCATCATTGCTTCTAATACTTTAGGGTCCATTTTTGTAGTTGCATTATTATCCAGATAAACTCTCATAGTTATCGTCTCCTTAAGTTATCATTTATATTCTTACACCAAGATAATAACATTCTTTACCATATATGTCAACAATTAAAAACTTTTTTTGTATACTTTTTTATACTTTTTCACCATGCTTACAATACATTTTTATTTCGCATTCCAAACATTTTGGTCTTCTAGCAATACACTTATCCCTTCCTTGAAGGATTATGTAATGAGAAAAGTCTATCCAATACTCTTTTGGTATTATTTCCATCAATTCTTTTTCTATTTTTATTACATCTTGCTCGTTAACTAATCCTATTAAATTTGTTAATCTTTTTACATGTGTATCAACTGTTATTCCATCAGCTAATCTCCATATTTCACCACGAACCACATTGGCAGTTTTACGTCCTACTCCAGCTAATCCAACTAACTCATCCATCTCTTGAGGTACTTTTCCATTATATTTTTCAATAAGTTGCTGACTACATAGTTTTATATTTTTAGCTTTGTTTCTATAAAAACCAGTACTTTTTATTAACGTTTCAATATCTTCTAATGGCATTGCTGCAAATTGTTCTGGAGTATTCACTATTTTATACATATTCTCTGTAACAATATTTACTCTCACATCTGTACATTGAGCTGACAATATAACCGCTACTAAAAGTTCAAAGGGTGTTGTATAATTTAAAGCACACTTTGGATGCCCAAATTTATTTTGTAAAACCTCTATTACTTTTAAAGCTCTTTCTTTTTTTCTCAAAATGCCCTCCACTATTCAAAAACTTTCATATATAAAAAATAATCGATACCTCCATGTTCTATTTGCCCTTTAAACTTAAACTGAGCCTTTTCAAAACATAAAATTGACCTATCATTTTCTTCTAAAATATACGCTACAACATATTTTAAATTTTGATACTTAAATCTTAATTCATCTATACTTGCATTTACTATTGTTGTAGAATAACCTCTCCCTCTTATACATTCAGCTAAATATAGGGAAATTTCTGCACCTTCAAAATCTTCATCTAGTTGAAATTTTACATTTCCTAAGAAAGTTCCTTTTAAGTCTTCGACAGTAAACATTGCATAATTAGGAGAACTTATTAAGAATTTATACCATCTTTCATGATTCTTTTTTTGTTCCTCCTCATTATTTTTACAATATTTTTTTACATAGTTCAAATTTAAATGATTATATATATTCTCTATGTCATCCGTCGTGGTTTCCCTTACTACTATCACTACTTTATAACAATCCTATTATATTTTTTCTTTCCTTGTTTTATCATCATAGCTCCATCTATAAACAAGTCATTTGTTATCTCCATAGCAAAATCTATTACTTTTTCATCATTTATAGTTAAACCATTTTGCTGAACTAATCTTCTTCCTTCACTCTTTGTTTTTAATAATCCTAATTCAACCATTAAATCTATTACACCTTTTCCTAAAACTTCCTCTGTTACTTCTGATGTTGGTACATTTGTTAAATCAAGTCCACCTTGACCAAATAAAGCTTCTGATGCTTGTTTTGCCTTTTCAGCTTCTTCTTTTCCATGAACAATTTTTGTCACTTCATAAGCTAATACTTTCTTAGCTTCGTTTATTTCTGCTCCCTCTAATGATGAAAGTCTTCTAACTTCATCCATAGGTAAGAATGTTAACAATGCTAATGGCTGAGCTACATCTGCATCTGGAAGATTTCTCCAATATTGATAAAACTCATATGGAGATGTTTTTTCCGGATCTAACCATAAAGCTCCTTTTGCTGTTTTTCCCATTTTATTACCTTCACTATTAGTTAGTAAAGTACATGTCATTGCATAACCTTGTTTTCTGTCTTTTTTTCTAATTAAATCTACTCCTGCAATCATATTAGACCATTGGTCATCTCCACCTAGCTGCATAGTACATCCAAACTTTCTATTTAAAACTAAGAAGTCATATCCTTGCATTAACATATAGTTAAACTCTAAAAACGATAGTCCTCCATTTTCCATTCTAGACTTAAAGCACTCTGCAGATAGCATTCTATTTACAGAAAATTGAGATCCTATATCTCTTATGAAATCAATATAATTCAATCCTCTTAACCAATCAGCATTATTTACTAATAAAGCTTTATCATCAGAAAAATCAATAAACTTTTCCATTTGTTTTTTTATAGATGCTACATTATGAGCTATGATTTCATCTGTCATCATTTGTCTCATATCTGTTCTTCCACTCGGATCTCCTATTTGTGCAGTTCCTCCACCTATTAAAGCTATTGGTCTATGTCCATGTTGCTGCATATGTGACATAAACATCATAGCTATAAAATGTCCCACATGTAAGCTATCTGCTGTTGGGTCAAATCCTATATAAAAAGTTACTTTTTCCTTTGCAAGTAACTCTTTTATCTCCTCTTCGTGAGTCATTTGTTTTATGTATCCACGATCCTTTAAAACTTCAAAAACATTTGACATTTTTATTTCCTCCATATTTTAATTTTATTTCTATTGTAACATAAAGGGTCCTATTTTTAAAGGGTTAATAAAAAAGAGAGACCCTCAAGTCTCTCTTTATATAAAATCAATTAATTACTTTGTTGTGTTATAGAATACTTCAATTCCGTTGTATTGAGCAACTGATCCTAATTCCTCTTCAATTCTTAATAATTGATTGTATTTAGCCATTCTATCAGTTCTTGAAGTTGATCCAGTTTTAATTTGTCCTGCGTTTGTTGCAACAGCGATATCAGCTATTGTAGCATCCTCAGTTTCTCCAGATCTATGAGAAATTACAGCAGTCATATTAGCTCTCTTAGCCATTTCAATTGCATCTAAAGTCTCAGTTAAAGTTCCGATTTGGTTTAATTTAATTAAGATTGAGTTAGCAGCTTTCATTTCTATTCCTCTTGCTAATCTCTCAGTGTTAGTTACGAATAAATCGTCTCCAACGATTTGAACTTTCTTTCCAACTTTTGCAGTTAACATTTGGAATCCAGCCCAGTCATTTTCTCCTAATCCATCTTCGATAGATTTAATTGGATACTTCTCACATAATCCAGCATACCACTCGATCATTTCTTCAGTAGTTCTTACTACTCCACCTTCTCTTTTGAAGTGATACTCAAATGATCCATCTTCTTTTTCAACACAGAACTCAGTTGCTGCTGCGTCTAAAGCAAATGTAATATCAGTTCCTAACTCATATCCTGCTGCTTTAACTGCTTGACATATAATGTCTAAAGCTCCCTCTGTTCCGTTGATTTTAGCTGGTGCATATCCACCCTCGTTTCCAACGTTTGTTGAATCTCCGTTAGCTTTTAAAATTTTTCCTAAGTGGTGGAATATTTCACATCCCATTCTCATAGCTTCAGCAAATGTTTTAGCTCCAACTGGTTGAACCATGAACTCTTGAACATCTACTGCAGAATCAGCATGGCTTCCTCCATTTAATATGTTCATCATAGGTAAAGGTAACTCTTTAGCATTAACTCCTCCTAAGTATTTGTATAAAGGTTGTCCTAAAGCCTCTGCTGCTGCTTTAGCTACTGCTAAAGAAACACCTAATATAGCGTTTGCTCCTAATCTATCTTTGTTTGGAGTTCCATCTAACTCGATCATAGCTTTATCGATAGCTACTTGGTTAGTTGCATCCATTCCGATTACTAACTCTTTAATTTCAGTGTTTACATAGTTTACTGCCTTTAAAACACCTTTTCCTAAGTATCTAGATTTATCTTCGTCTCTTAATTCTACTGCTTCGTAAGCTCCTGTAGATGCTCCAGATGGAACTGCAGCTCTTCCCATAGCTCCACATTCTAATATTACGTCAACCTCAACTGTTGGGTTTCCTCTTGAATCAAGAATTTCTCTTCCTTTAACTTCAACTATTCTAGTCATTTTCTTTAAATCCTCCTTAGAATTTTATAAAAGTTTATATTTTAAAATTAAGTCTCAAAATTTATGTAATGTTTATTTTACTTTAATAACTTTCATTGAGTTGCTTGTTCCTGCTTTGAATACTTCTTCTCCACACGATGCAACCATTATATCTCCTGATTTAACAAGCCCTAATGCTAAAGCTTTTGCTTCTGCTAAAATATAGAACTCTTCTAAATTTTTAGCTGTTGTATCTAAACATGGAATTACTCCTCTTGTTAAGATCATTTGATTATATGTTTTTTCATTATTTGTTATTGCTAATATAAAAGCTTCTGGGAAATATCTTCTTAATGCAGTTGCTGATCTTCCTGATGCAGTTCCTGATACGATTAATTTAGCTCCTAATGCTTCTGCTACATCAACTGTTCCTCTAGCCATAGCTTCAGTTATAGTTACTCCATCTTCATTTTCTATTTCAAAAGCTACTAATGGATCTGTTTTTTCAGCTATCTTTCTCATTACTGTTACAGCCTCAACTGGATATTTTCCTTTTGCTGTTTCTCCAGATAACATTATTGCATCTGTACCATCTAATATTGCATTAGTTACGTCTGTAGCTTCTGCTCTAGTTGGTCTTGGGTTTTTTATCATTGAATCTAGCATTTGTGTAGCTGTTATTACAACTTTCCCTGCTAAGTTACATTTTTCTATCATCATTTTTTGTGCAAATGGAACCTCTTCTACAGGAATTTCTACTCCTAGATCTCCTCTAGCTACCATTATACCATCAGATAATTCTAAAATCTCATCAAAGTTGTCTAATCCCTCTTGGTTTTCTATCTTAGAAATTATTTTTATTTTCTCTCCACCGTTAGCATCTAATACCTCTCTAACAGCTCTTACATCATCAGCTTTTCTAATGAATGATGCAGCTACGAAATCTACGTTTTGCTCACATCCAAATTTTAAATCTCCAATATCTTTTGGCGATAAAGCTGGTAATTGAACTGAAACATTTGGTAAGTTTACACCTTTGTTCTCTCCTAAGTCTCCATTATTTTTTACAATACATCTAACTTCGTTTCCAACAACTTCTTCAACTTCCATTTCAATTAATCCATCATCAATTAAAACTATGTTTCCAGCTTTTAAGTCATCTGTTAACCCTTTGTATGTTACAGCAACTCTTGTAGAATCTCCAATTACTGTCTCATCAGTAGTTATAGTGAACTTTTGTCCAGCTACTAAAGAAACATCATTTCCTCCTACTAATTTGATTGTTCTTATTTCTGGACCTTTAGTATCTAATAAAACAGCTCCATTGATTCCTGTGTTTGCAATTGCCTGTTTTAAATTAACTATTCTTTGTCCGTGCTCTTCGTGGCTTCCATGAGAGAAGTTCATTCTCATAACGTTCATTCCAGCTTCTAATAACTGTGATAATACCTCAACCGATTCTGTTTTTGGCCCTATTGTACATACTATTTTTGTTTTTTTCATAGTTCCCTCCTATAATGAGTTTTTAATCTATATTTTAATCTTTTACATCCCTACATTTTGTATTCAAATTCTATCTAATATACTAGCTAAAGTCAAGAAAGTTAAATATCTATTTTTTACCTTTTTTTGACTCTATTATTCCCACTTTTTTATAAGCTCTTTATTTTTAATTAGTTTTATAAAATATTTCTTATAGTTCTTCTTATTTTTTTAGACTTTTCCTTTTTATTTTCAATAAAAAAGTCCTAGTTTAACTAGGACTTTTTTTTAAACAAATAGTGGTACTAAAACTAAAGAAACTATACTCATTAATTTAATTAATATATTTAAAGATGGCCCTGATGTATCTTTAAATGGATCTCCTACAGTATCTCCAACAACTGCAGCTTTATGTCTCTCAGAACCTTTCCCATCGCCCTTATATCCTGCTTCAATCTGCTTCTTGGCATTATCCCAAGCTCCACCAGCATTAGCCATCATAATAGCCATTAAAATACCAGTTACTAGAGCTCCAGCTAATAATCCACCCAATGCTTCAGGTGACCATAACCCGATTACCACAGGTGCTAAAACTGCAAGTATTCCTGGTAATAACATCTCTCTTAATGATGAGTGTGTAGAGATTTCAACACATCTTTTATAATCTGGCTTTGTCTTTTTTTCCATGATTCCTGGAATCTCTCTGAACTGTCTTCTTACTTCCTCAACCATTTCCATAGCTGCTTTTCCTACTGCAGTCATTGTTAAAGCAGAGAATAGGAATGTTAACATTCCACCTATAAATATTCCAACTATTACATCTGGATTTATTATATCAAGAACAAAATCTTTTCCTGATAATTTTTGAATAGACTCTTTATATGCAGCAAATAATGATAAAGCTGTTAAAGCTGCTGATCCTATAGCAAACCCTTTTCCTACTGCTGCTGTTGAGTTTCCTACTGCATCTAATTTATCTGTACACTCTCTAACTTCATGAGGTAGCTCTGCCATCTCCGCTATACCACCAGCATTATCTGCAACTGGTCCATAAGCATCAACTGCAACTACCATTCCAGTTGTTGAAAGCATTCCTACTGCTGCTATTGATATTCCATATAGTCCTGCAAATTTATAAGCAACAATTATTGCTATTGATATTATTATCATTGGAGCAACTGTTGACTCCATTCCCACTGCTAGTCCTTCAATTATTGTTGTTGCCGGACCTGTTTTTGCTGCATCTGAAATTCTATTTACTGCTTTTTTTCCTGTATCTGTATAAAGTCCTGTAAAATAAGCTATTACTAGTCCTGCAACTAATCCTGCAACTATTGCCCAAAATATACCCATTGGTAAGTTTAAATATTTAATAACTCCAAAAGAAGCAATTATTGATAAAACTCCAGCTATTCTAGTTCCATTTTCAAGCTTATGATAAACTTCATCTGGATTTTCAGTTTTAACTGTTAATGTTGCTAATATTGATGCTATTATTCCAAATGCTGATATCATAACTGGAGCTAATAGATACTCTTTTGTTTCCATTGCAGCACCAATAGCTAATGTTGCTATTATTGATCCTACATACGACTCAAAAAGATCTGCTCCCATTCCAGCAACATCTCCTACATTATCTCCTACATTATCAGCTATTGTAGCTGGATTTCTAGGATCATCTTCTGGAATTCCTGCTTCTACTTTCCCCACTAAATCTGCTCCTACATCAGCTGCTTTAGTATATATTCCTCCTCCAACTCTAGCAAATAGAGCTATTGAAGATGCACCCATTCCAAATCCTGTAATTATGCTTACATCCCAATTAAATACTAAAATCAATATTGTAAGACCTAACATTCCTAATCCTACAACTGAAAGTCCCATAACTGCTCCACCAGCAAAAGCTACATCTAAAGCTTTCGATAAACCTCCTTCTTTTGCTGCAATTGATGTTCTTCCATTAGCTTTTGTTGCTATTCTCATACCGATGTTTCCTGCTAAAGCCGATGTTAACGCTCCTATCACAAAAGTTACTGCTACCATTGGAGATAAAAATACTCCTAGTAAAATTGCTACTGCTGCAACAAACCAAATTAAAATTTTATATTCCGCCGAAAGAAAAGCCATTGCACCTTCTCTAATTGCTTCTGTAATTTCAGCTACTCTCGGAATATTAATCTCATAACTTTGAACTTTCTTGGAGTAGAAAGATGCCGCGAATAGTGCTATAATACCACCGAAAATTCCCAAATAGATCATTTGTTCCACTTTTAAAACCTCCCAGTATGTTTAGTATGATTAAAGTATACGAGAAAGTTCAAGATATTTCAAGAAAAAACAAAGTTCTTTTTTTCTTTATTTTGATCTACTTTTTATTGAATTTTAAGTTTTCTGAAAGATAAATTTTATCATTTTTATCAACTATTAAAACATCTAAATCTGGTGTACAATTAGCTTTTTCTAAAACTTTTTCAATAGGCATTAAGAAAAATGTTGTTGAATATAAATCAGCTTCTAAAGAATTTTTATTCACAACTACTACCATTTTTTTATCTTCTACTGGATATTTTGTTTCCTTATCTAAAATATGATGATATCTTTTTCCATCTATTTCCACATAAGTTTGGTAATCACCTGAAACTCCCATACTTTGATTATTAAGTTCAATAATACCTAAAATTTCTGAAGGATTATTAGGATTTTGAATTCCTATTTTCCAAGGAGTTCCATCTCCTTTAACACCGATGGCTTCTATACTTGATATCGCCGAAATAAATCCACTAGTTACTCCTGCTTCTTTTAATTTTTCACCAGCTTTTTTTACTGCATATCCTTTTAAAAAAGATCCTGTATCTATTTTTACTCCATCTCTATTTATAACTATATTATTTCCAATTATTTCAATTTGAGAGAAATCAACATTAGATGCGGCTTCTTCAAGTTCTATTTTTGTAGGAAGAGTATCTCTCGGAGGTACTTCTTCTGAAAATCCCCAAACTGTCATTAATGGTTCCATTGTTATATCATATTTACCATCTGATAACTTATAAGCCTTCTTAACTTCGTTTAATAAAAATACTCCTTCAGCATCAAAAGTTTCTTTTTTTAACGTATTTAAATTATCTGTTAAACTCCCTTTTACTTTACTATTGTACTTCGAATCAATTCTTTCTATTTCAGTAAAGGCATCTTCTATAGATTGTTTTGCTACTTTTTCGCTATTTGAAAAAATAGAGATTTTAAAGAAAGTTCCAAATGCAAATCTTTCATCATCTACTCTTTTTACTTTTTTTTCACAACCTAAAAGTAACAAAAAAAGCAAAAAGAGTAGAAAAATATTTCTACTCTTACTCATTTATCAAATCCTCCGCTTGTTCACCGAAAGTTATTTTTCCATCTATAATCTCTCTAAAAGTTTTCTTTACAACAGTATCTTTTTTAGAAACTTTTGTAAGTACTGGTGCTCCCTTACCAATATCTCTTGCTCTTTTTCCAGCAGTTATTGTTAATGTATATTTATTAGGTATTTTTTCTAATAATTCATCATAAGTAATTACTTTTTTCATAAAATCCTCCTAGTTTTTAGAATTTATAATTTTCACTAACTCATCACACGATTTTTCAACAGTGTAGTTAATAATTGTTATATCATAATCCTTTTCGTATTCTAATTCTTTTATTGAATTTTTTAGTCTAAGTTGAATAGTTTCTTCACTATCTGTTTTTCTTCCTCTTAGTCTTCTCTCTAAATCTTCCATTGTTGGTGTTTTGAAGAATATTAAGTGAGCATTTGGATAAGCTGCTTTTACTTGAAGCCCTCCTTGAACATCTATCTCAAGAATTACATTTTCACCTGATGCTAATCTTGATTCCACTTCAGATTTCAAAGTTCCATAGTAGTTAGTATGAACAGTTGCGTATTCTAAAAATTCATTATTTTCTATTTTGTTTTTAAATTCTTCCACTGATAGGAAATAATAATCTCTCCCGTGTAGCTCTCCCTCTCTTGGAGCACGAGTTGTAGCTGAAGTTGCTAAATTAATACCTAGCTGTTTTCTAACTATTCTACATATTGTTGATTTCCCAGCACCACTTGGTCCCGATACAATAAATAGTTCACCCTTTTTCATTTTTTATTCTCCTTTATTCTATATTTAGAGCTTGTTCTCTAATTTTTTCTATCTCATTTTTACATTCTACAATCAATTTTGAAATATCATATAAATTACATTTTACTCCTGAAGTATTTAACTCTCTAAAAATCTCTTGAAGAATAAAATCAATTTTCTTTCCTACACCTGCATTTGGAGAATCTAACTCTATTTTTAATTGAACAAGATGACTCTCTAACCTAGAAACTTCCTCTGAAATATCAGATTTATCTGTAAATAAAAGAACTTCTCTTAATAGAACCTCATCGTTGAACTCTACATCGCTTATTTTAGATAATCTTTCTAATAGCTTTTCTTTATAGTTCATAACAATATTTTCTTTTAATTTCTTTATTTCAGTCACATTATTTTCTATAATAGCAATACATTGTAGAAAATAATCTTTCATTCTAGCTCCTTCAGCTTCTTTCATCTCAATAAAAGAATCTAATAGCAAGTGAAGATTTTTCACTATAAAATTTTCATATTCTTTTTCATCTATCTCTAAATCATTTCTTCTAATGACATTTAAATTCTTAACTAATAAATCAAGTTTGTTACTAAACTTTTCTTCATATTCTTTTTCTATAGTATTCAAAACTTTCAAATAAGATGCCGTCATATTTTTATCATATTCAAATAAATTATCAACTTCTCTTTTATCTTGAAATTCAATTTTCAAATCTATACTTCCTCTTGTAACTCTAGAAGCAACCTCTGTTCTGATTTTATTTTCCAAAAAATTTAGCATATGAGGTGATTTTATCTTTAAATTTAAGTTTTTATTATTAACACTTTTTATCTCTAAGGATATAGCATACTTCTCATTTTCAAAATATTCTTTTGAATATCCTGTCATACTTCTCATAATATCAACCCCTCATAAATAAAATGCTAAAATAGGCGACAAAGTCGCCTATTTTATTAGTCCTCTATCTCAACTGGAACTATGTTTTTATAAGCTTTATATCCAGTTCCTGCTGGAATTTTCTTACCTATAATTACATTCTCTTTAAGTCCCTCTAAGTAGTCCTCTTTACCTTCTATTGCTGCATTTGAAAGTACTTTTGTAGTTTCTTGGAATGATGCTGCTGATATGAAACTTCCTGTATTAACAGCTGCTTTTGTAATACCTTGAATAACAGGCTCATATTTGATTTCTGCTTTTCCTTCAGCTCTTAACTTATTGTTTTCTAATTCAACAACTCTCTTCTCTACAACTTCATCTTCTAGGAATAATGAAGCTCCTGATTCTACTATTCTTACTTTCTTAAACATCTGCTTAACGATAATCTCTATATGTTTATCATTTACAGTAACTCCTTGGTCTCTATATACTTGTTGAACAGATTCTAGTATAAACTGCTCTGCTGCAACTAATCCTTTGATGTTTAAAACGTCAAATGGTGATATAGCTCCGTCTGTTATTTTATCTCCAGCTTTAATTAACATTCCATCTGTTACAACTAAATGCTCTCCAACTGGTGCTAAGTACTCTTTAAAGTTTTCAGAATCAGAAATAGATCTTATGATTATTACTCTCATACCTTTTTTCTTTCTTCCTGTTACTTCAACTTTTCCATCTATTTCTGACAGAATAGCTTTTCCTTTAGGGTTTCTAGCTTCAAATAGCTCTTGAATTCTTGGAAGACCTCCAGTGATGTCTTTCGTTCCTTCTCCCTCTTTAATGATTTTTGCTATGATTTGTCCTGTTCTTACAGATTCACCCTCTCTAACCATTAAGTATGCTCCAAATGGTATTGAGTAACTTTCTTTTGCAGTTCCATCTTCATCGAATATAACTACTCTTGGGTTTGAATCTCCAGATTCTACAGTTTTTATAGCCATATATTCTGTAACGTTATACTTTTCATCAAAGTTTTCTTTTACATATAATTCTCTATATTCAATTCTTCCATCTTGGTTTGCAATAATAGGAATATGATATGGATCGAATGTTACTAAAACATCTCCTGGTTTTACTTCTTGACCCTCTTCAACTTTTAAGATAGATCCTGAAGCAATCTCATAGTCATAGTTTCCTATTAAGATTTTAGCTGACTGAGAAACTACAATTTTCTCTTGAGTCTCTTGATTTTCTAGAAGTTTTATATCCTTGAATACAACCTTTCCAGTATTTTCAGCTTTAATACTTGTTGCAGCAGCTGTAGCTGTGGCAACTCCTCCAGTATGGAATGTTCTCATTGTAAGCTGTGTACCAGGTTCTCCGATTGATTGAGCTGCTATAACTCCAACCGCTTCTCCTAATAATATCTCTTTATGGTTAGCTAGATCCATTCCATAACATTTTTGACAAACTCCTTTTTCAAGGTCACATGTTAATGGAGATCTAATTTTTATTTTCTTTATTTCTAGTTCTGTAATTCTAGCGATTTGCTCTTTTGTAAACATCTCATTTCTTCTAGCAATTACTTCTCCTTCATATATTACATCTTCAGCAGGTACTCTACCAATTAATCTTTCAGATAATTTTTCGATTACTTGTCCATCTGAAACTAGTTCTGCTACCTCAATTCCTTCATGAGTTCCACAATCAATTGAGTTTACAATAACTTCATGTGATATATCAACTAGTCTTCTTGTTAAATATCCAGAATCGGCAGTTCTTAGTGCCGTATCTGCTAGACCTTTTCTAGCTCCGTGTGATGACATAAAGAATTCTAATACTGTTAGTCCTTCTCTAAAGTTCGCTTTAATCGGAACCTCGATGATTCTTCCTTGTGTATCGGCCATGTTTCCTCTCATTGCCGCAAGCTGTCTCATCTGTGCAATCGATCCTCTGGCTCCAGAGTTCGCCATCATATAAACTGGGTTAAATTGATCTAGTCCACTCATCATTGCATCAGTTACTTTAGCTGTTGTTTCTGACCAAAGAGCTACAGTTTTTCTATATCTCTCTTCGTTTATAATTTTTCCAGCTTTATAATCTGCTTCAATATCTGCAACTTTTTGATCTGCTTCTTCTAAGATTGATTTTTTAGTTTCTGGAATCTCTAAATCCTCAATACCAACTGAAACTCCCGCAAATGTTGCGTAGTGATATCCAAAGTTTTTAATATCATTTATTAATTCTGCAGTTTTTGTAAATCCATGCATTTCATATAACTTACCAATAAGTTTTTTTAATTGAGATTTTCCAAATGTTACATCATATTGCTTGTTTACTTCAGGTAACATCTCATTAAACATGATTCTACCAGCTGTAGTCTTAACCATTTCACCATTAATTCTTACATTTACAACAGCATGAGTATCAATGATATCTCTATCGTAAGCTGTTAAAACTTGCTCTTTATTAGAAAAAGATTTTCCTTCTCCTTTTGCTCCTGGTCTATCTTTTGTCATATAGAAACATCCCATAACCATATCCTGAGATGGTACAGCTATTGGTTCTCCATTTGATGGAGATATAATATTATTTGGAGCTAACATAAGAAGTTTTGCTTCCATTATAGCTTCTGGTGATAGCATTAAGTGAACAGCCATTTGGTCTCCATCAAAGTCCGCATTAAATGCTGAACATACTAATGGATGTAATCTTATTGCTTTTCCTTCTATTAATACAGGTTCAAAAGCTTGTATTGATAGTCTATGTAATGTTGGAGCTCTATTTAATAAAACAGGGTGATCTTGGATAACATCCTCAATTACATCCCAAACTTTATCGTCTGCATCTTCAACTAATTTTTTTGCTGTTTTTATATTAGAAGCTAACTCTCTTTTTACTAACTCTCTCATTATGAAAGGTTTGTATAACTCAAGAGCCATCTTTTTAGGAATTCCACACTGGTGCATTTTTAAAGAAGGTCCTACAACAATAACCGATCTTGCAGAGTAATCTACTCTTTTTCCAAGTAGGTTTTGTCTAAATCTACCTTGCTTTCCTTTTAACATATCAGAAAGTGATTTTAACTCTCTGTTATTTTGAGCAACAACTGGCTTTCCTCTTCTTCCATTATCAATTAGAGCGTCAACTGCTTCTTGAAGCATTCTTTTCTCATTTTTTACAACAATTTCTGGAGCTTTTATTTCTAAAAGTCTTTTTAATCTATTGTTTCTATTGATAACTCTTCTATATAAATCATTTAAGTCAGAAGTAGCAAATCTTCCACCATCTAATTGAACCATTGGTCTTAAATCAGCTGGAATAACTGGAACATTCTTTAAAATCATCCATTGTGGTAAGTTACCAGATGCTATAAAGTCTCTAGTTATCTTTAATCTTTTAACTAACTTCTTTCTCTTTTGTGCAGAATTTACATCTTCAAGCTCTTTTTCTAGCTCTACTCTTAACTCTTCTAAATCTATCATTTCTAACAGTTTTAAAATAGCTTCTGCTCCCATTTTTGCTTCAAATTGTTTTCCGTACATTTGCTTATATAGCTTGTACTCTTTTTCAGTTATGATTTTACCAATTTTTAAAGTTGGCTCTTCACTAGCTGTTACTATATATCTAGCAAAATATAAAACTGACTCTAACTCTTTTGGAGAAATTCCTAAAATAAGAGACATCTTATTTGGTGTTCCTTTAGAGTACCAAATATGAGCTACTGGGGCAGCTAATGCTATATGCCCCATTCTCTCTCTTCTTACTTTAGACTTAGTTACTTCAACTCCACATTTCTCACAAACTAGTCCTTTGTATCTCATTCTTTTATATTTTCCACAAGAACATTCCCAATCTTTCGATGGTCCAAATATTCTTTCACAGAACAATCCATCCATCTCTGGATTTAATGTTCTATAGTTTATTGTTTCTGGTTTCGTAACTTCTCCGTACGACCACTCTTCTATCTTCTCTGGAGAAGCTAGTTTAATTCTAATCTTCTCAAAACTTTTAATTCCCATATTAAATACAAAGCCTCCTTAAATGAGATAAAGCTTTCATCTATCATCATATTCAATTTTACTTAAATTTAGTTTATTTGGTCAGATAAAGAAAACTCAACGATTGTTTCGTCTTTTCCTAACTCTTCATTAACGTTAATTAACTCATTGTCAGAATCAAAAAGTTCTACATCTAATGCTAGTGCTTGGAACTCTTTTAATAAAACCTTAAATGACTCTGGTAAATCTGCCTCTGGCATCTCTTCACCTTTTACAATTGCTTCATAAGTTTTTGTTCTACCTGTTACATCGTCAGACTTAACTGTTAACATTTCTTGAAGGATATTTGAAGCTCCGTAAGCCTCTAAAGCCCAAACCTCCATCTCTCCAAGTCTTTGTCCTCCGAACTGTGCTTTTCCTCCAAGAGGTTGCTGAGTTACTAGTGAATAAGGACCAATTGCTCTTGCGTGCATCTTATCTTCAACAAGGTGATGAAGCTTTAACATATACATTCTTCCAACTGTTACTGGATTATCAAATTTATCTCCAGTTCTTCCATCAAATAAAGTAACTTTACCTTTTCTTGGATATCCAGCTTTTTCTAAATAATCTTTTACTTGTTCTTCTGTTGCACCATCAAATACTGGAGTTGATAAATAAGTTCCACCATTTAATTTACCCATTGCCATTCCTAAGTGAACCTCTAGAACCTGTCCGATGTTCATACGTGAAGGAACTCCAAGTGGATTGATTACAACGTCTAAGTGTGTACCATCTGCTAAGAATGGCATATCTTCTGCTGGTAATACTCTAGAAACAACACCTTTATTTCCGTGTCTTCCTGACATTTTATCTCCAACAGTTATTTTTCTTTTTTCAGCAATAAATACTCTTATCGATCTATTTACTCCAGCTTTTAACTCGTCTCCGTTTTCTCTTGATAATTCAAGAACTTCAACAACTGTTCCTTTTGATCCATGAGGCATTTTTAATGATGTATCTCTTACATCTCTTGCTTTTTCTCCGAAGATAGCTCTTAATAACTTCTCTTCTGCTGGTGGCTCTGATTCACCTTTAGGTGCTGTTTTTCCTACTAGGATATCTCCTGGTCCAACTTCTGATCCTACTACAATTATACCTCTTGAATCTAAGTTCTTTAATGCTTCCTCAGAAACATTTGGTATTTCTCTTGTAATCTCTTCATCACCTAATTTAGTATTTCTAGCTTCTATTTCATATTCCTCTATATGGATTGATGTAAATACGTCATCTTTTCTTAATCTATCAGATATAAGAATAGCATCCTCATAGTTATATCCTTCCCAAGGCATGAATGCCATTAGAATATTTCTTCCCAGAGCTAAATCTCCACCTTTTGTTGCAGGTCCATCAGCAATTACTTGTCCTAACTCTACTTCTTGTCCTAGGTCAACTAGTGGTGTTTGATGTAAACACATTGCTTGGTTTGATCTTTCAAAATTTAATAATCTATGTCTGTAAGATTTTCCTTCTGCATCTTCTATAATAATCTCTTTTGCATCTACATAAATAATTTTACCTTTTGCTTTAGCTGAGATTACTGCTCCTGAATCAACTGCAACTTTTCTTTCAAGTCCTGTTCCAATGAATGGAGCCTCTGTTCTTAATAATGGTACTGCTTGTCTTTGCATGTTTGATCCCATCAGTGCTCTGTTGGCGTCATCGTGCTCAAGGAATGGTATTAATCCTGCTGAAACTGATACAACTTGTTTAGGTGATACATCTAGATAATGAACTTTTTCTCCTGAAATATTTACTATTTCATGTCCATATCTACATACAACATCTCCTAAAAGCTCTCCATTTTCACCAAGTTTAGTATCCGCTTGGGCTATGAATAATCCTTCTTCTTCATCTGCTGCTAAATAATGGATATCATCAAAGTTAGCAACTCCATTTTCTACCTTAACATATGGAGTTTCTATAAATCCATATGAATTTACTTTAGCATATATAGCTAAAGATCCAATAAGTCCAATGTTTGGTCCCTCTGGAGTTTCTATAGGACAAATTCTTCCGTAGTGAGAATCGTGAACGTCTCTAACCTCGAACCCGGCTCTTTCTCTTGAAAGTCCTCCAGGTCCTAATGCTGATATTCTTCTCTTATGAGTTAATTCAGCAAGTGGGTTTGATTGGTCCATGAACTGTGATAATTGTCCTGATCCAAAGAAGTCTAATACTAAAGCATTTAGTGGTCTAGTGTTTAATAATGATTGTGGAGTTAATGTTTCAACATCTTGAATTGTCATCTTCTCCTTTACCATTTTACCCATCTTAGAAAGTCCTGCTTTAATTTGCATTAATAATAACTCTCCAACACCTCTAACTCTTCTGTTAGATAGGTTGTCAATATCATCCGTATGTCCTTTTCCGTTGTTTAAACTAATTACATACTTTATTGTTGCAATTACATCCTCTTTAGTTAATAAAATTTCATCTTCTGGAAGATTTAATTTTAATCTTTTGTTCATTTTATATCTTCCAACAGGCTCTAAATCGTATCTTTGAGGATTAAAGAACATCTGCTTTATTAAAGATCTAGCTGAATCAATAGTTACTAAATCTCCAGGTCTTAATTTCTTAAATACCTCTGTTACAGCTTCTTCTTTTGTATCTCCAGTATCATTTACTATTGTATTTGCAAATACTTTATCTTCTGGTTTTACTTCCCAAACTAAAATATTTTCTATTTTTAGGTCTACTAAATCAAATATTACAGCTTCTGTAATTAGTTGTTTAGTTTCAAATAAAATCTCTCCAGTTTCTTCATTAAAAATATCCTCTTTAACAAAGCTTCCTTCGATTTTTGTTTTAAGAACACTAATTAGTTCCTCTTTATTTGAGTATCTTGAATAGTATTCAGATAAATTAATTTCTTTTTCATCTAAAAACTCATCCATTATCTCTTCGTTTGTATCGAAGAAATCAACTGCTTTTAAAAATACAGTTGCTAAAACTTTTTTCTTTCTATCAATTTTTACACTTAAGAAGTCATTTTTATCAGTTTCAAACTCTAACCATGTTCCTTTATAAGGAATAATTTTTCCAGAGAACAGGTCTTTACCTGTTTGGATATTAACTTCTTTATTAAATGATACTCCAGGAGATCTGTGTAACTGTGATACTACAACTCTCTCAGCACCATTTATTATAAATGTTCCTCTTTCAGTCATTAAAGGAACTTCTCCAAAATAAACAAGTGTTTCTTGGATTTCGTTTCCACTTTTCTTATTAGTAAGTCTTAATCTTACCTTTAAAGATGCAGAATAAGTCTTCCCTCTTTTCTTACATTCAAGCTCATCATTCAATGGAGCTTCCGCTTCATGTAACTCATAAGAAACATACTCTAATTTTATATCTCCATTTGAAGATTCAACAGGGAATATTTCTCTAAAAGCAGATTCAAGCCCCTTATCTTTTCTGTTAAGTGGAGCCTCCTTAGCTTGTAGAAAATCTTCATAGGAATCCAGTTGGAATTCTAAAAAATGAGGCATGCTACCTCTTTCTTCGATTCTTCCAAAATTCAATCTTTCAACGAGTTTCCCCATCAATTCACACTCCTTACTATTTCATATAGTGATCAATACCTAATCTTTGGAAAATAAAAGCCTTTTATTTTCAAAAGATTAAGTATTAACTTACTTTTAATAGATTATTTAATAATTTTCATTATAATGAGTAAAAAGGCACCCATTAGAGTGCCTATTTTTTTTATTTAAGTATAACTAGTCGCTTATGCAACTTTGTAAGGGTTATTACTTAACCTCTACTGTAGCTCCAGCTTCAGTTAATTTAGCTTTTATAGCTTCAGCCTCTTCTTTAGAAGCTCCCTCTTTTAATGTTCCACCGTTATCTACTAATTCTTTAGCTTCTTTTAATCCTAATCCAGTAATTGCTCTTACCTCTTTGATTACAGCTATTTTGTTAGCTCCTGCAGCAGTTAAAACTACATCAAACTCAGTTTTCTCCTCTACAGCTGGTCCCTCAGCAGCAGCTACAGCTACTGGTGCAGCAGCAGTAACACCGAAGTGCTCCTCTAAAGCTGTTACTAATTCTCTTAACTCTAATACTGACATAGCTTCTAAATCAGCTATGAATTGCTCTTTATTGAATGCCATTATAAATCCTCCTTAAATTTTCCTAATTTTTCTTCTTTTTATTAAATCAATAATACTCTAAAATCAACAAGTGATTACTCAGCAGCTGCTTCTTTCTTCTCAGCGATTGCCACAGTTGCGTAAGCAAGTTTTCTAACTGGTCCAAGCATTCCGTTAAGAACCATAGAAAGAAGTTGCTCTCTAGATGGTAATTTAGCTAATGCTACTACCTCTGAAGCTTCAACTCTCTTACCAGTTAATACTCCACCTTTTATAGTGAATATAGTCTTCTTAGCTTTTGCGTTTGCTTTTGCTTGAGCCGCTTCTACATCGTAAACTACCTTTGCTGGAGTTACTGGATCAGCATATCCGAATGCAAATGCAGTAGTCCCCTCTAGTAAATCATCGAATTTATCAGCGATACCAGCCTCAGCTAGTGCTATCTTGAACAGTCTGTTCTTAGCAACTAAGTACTCAGCTCCGTTTTCTCTCATTTGTTTTCTTAACTCAGTCTCTTGATTAACTTTAAGACCTTGATAGTCAACTAAAACGATTGATTGAGCTTTAGAAATTTTTTCAACTAATTCAGCTACAAGTTCTTTTTTTAATTGAGTTGCCATTATTGATTCACCTCCTCTTTTACTCTAAAATTACCTCCGCTCCAAGGTAGGAACGGAGGTTCAAAATCTAACTATGAGGTTAGTGAATACCTTCTTCCAACCTCGGTAGGATATTTAAGACTTGCGTCACCTACGGTCTTTGGTTTGGATCTATATTTAATTATTTATCCAACTTTTTAAGTTATAATTTTACAACTTTATAATTATAACACATAATTTAAATTTTTGCAAATTTTAATTAAGCATTTTTTGCAACTAAAACTGGATCCATTTTAACTCCTGGTCCCATTGTTAAAGAAACTGCAACAGTTCTTAAGTATTGACCTTTAGATGCAGATGGCTTTAATCTTACAATCTCATTGATGAACGCTGTGAAGTTCTCTAATAAAGCTTCTTCAGAGAAATCTGCTTTACCGATTGGCGCATGGATTGATCCTAACTTGTCTACTCTAAATGCAAGTTTTCCTTTCTTGAACTCAGATACTGCCGTTGCGATATCTGGTGTAACTGTTCCTGACTTAGGGTTAGGCATTAAACCTTTAGTTCCTAAGATTCTTCCTAATCTTCCTAATTTAGGCATCATGTCTGGAGTTGCGATTACGATATCAAAGTCAAACCAACCTTGTTGGATTTTCTCGATATACTCTTCTGCTCCAGCATAGTCTGCTCCAGCTTCTAAAGCTTTCTCTATGTTAGCTCCTGAAGTGATTGCTAATATTTTAACTGTTTTTCCTGTTCCATTTGGAAGTACAACTGTACCTCTAACTTGTTGATCTGCATGTCTAGGATCTACTCCTAATCTTAATGCAATCTCAACTGTCTCTACGAAGTTAGCAGTTCTTGTCTTTCTTACAAGTTCTATAGCTTCTTTAACCTCGTATAGTCTTCCTTGCTCAACTAATTTAGCTATTTCTAGGTATTTTTTACCTCTTTTATTTGCCATTGAAAATTTCCTCCTCCTGTGGTTAAACGGATGTTTACATCCTACCACTTAATATCACATAAATAAGAATTGACTTCTAATTAGTCCTCTATTTTGATTCCCATTGATCTTGCTGATCCAGCTATGATGTTCATAGCAGCTTCTACTGATCCAGCATTTAAATCTGGCATCTTAGTTTCAGCGATTTCTCTTAATTTAGCTGTATTTATAGTTCCAGCTACTTCTTTTTTAGAGTTTTGAGCTCCTGATTTAACTCCTGCAGCTTTCTTTAATAAGTCAGATGCTGGTGGAGTTTTTAAGATAAATGTGAAAGATCTGTCGTTATAAACAGAGATTTCAACTGGAATGATCCATCCTGCTTTATCTTGAGTTTTTGCATTGAACGCTTTACAGAATTCCATAATGTTAACTCCGTGTTGTCCTAATGCTGGTCCTACTGGTGGAGCAGGGTTAGCTTTTCCAGCAGGTAATTGTAGTTTTATTAATCCGATTACTTCTTTTGCCATTGTTTAAATTACACCTCCATAAAATTGTGGTATTGATCTTGCGATCTCCCACTGACTTAAATTTATTTAATTAAGCCTTCTCTACACTGTTAAGATCAACTTCGATAGGAGTCATTCTTCCAAACATCTCCATCATTACCTTAACTTTTCTATGTTCCATATCGATTTCTGCAACTTTTCCTTCTTGGTTTTCAAAACCTTCAGATAGAAGTTTTACATAGTCTCCTACTTCGTAGTCAACCTTTATAACTTCTTTTATTGCTTTCTCATCCTCATCATTTTTGTATCCTATAACAGAGAAGATATTTTCTACTTCATCATCTTCCATTGGAATTGGATCAGATCCCACACCAACGAATCCTGTTACACCATTAGTATTTCTAACAACATACCAAGCATCAGAGTCTACTCTAAAGTTGATTCCATCTCCACTTTCCTCTCTAGTAGCTTCCATTTCTAGCATAACATACCCAGGAAATAGTTTTCTTGAAATAACTTTTTTCTTTCCTCTTCTCTCTTCGATAGTTTCCTCTTCAGGAACTAAAACTTTAGTTACTATATTAGATAATCCTAAAGTTTCTATCTTCTGTTCTAAGTCTGTTTTAACTTTTTTCTCATACCCCGAATAAGTATGAATCATAAACCATTTTTTCACTAAGCTTTTTTCCATTTTATCCTCCAAAGAGAGATACAAGCATCTTTAAAAGTCTTGAAGCAATTATATCGAAAACTCCTAAGTATATTCCTAAAAATATACTCATAGCAACAACCCAACTAGTTGCTGCAACAATCTCTTTTCTTCTAGGCCATTGAACCTTAGAATACTCTCTTCTTACATCATTAATTAGTCCCATTTTGCACCACCAGTAATTTTAATTTATAAAAAAAATGGCAGGTCAAGAGGGAATCGAACCCCCAACCCTCGGTTTTGGAGACCGATGCTCTGCCAATTGAGCCATTGACCTGCATGTTGTTGCAAATGTTTTACTTTAAATAATTAATCAAGAAGCGCATAGGCTTCTTAGATTAAGAATTATTTTTTAGTTTCTTTATGTAATGTTACTTTTTTGTCCCATTTACAGTATTTATTTAATTCTAATCTTTCAGTAGTGTTCTTCTTATTCTTTGAAGTACTGTAGTTTCTTCTTTTACACTCTGTACACTCTAATTGAATATTTACTCTCACTCTTTACACCTCCACTCATCTAACGGATATCACAAATCCTCCCATACCTCATAGCTTATTGTATGGTAAACAAGAGTTTCCTTATTTATTGCTTTCTTTTTAAGACATAGATGATAATACCACTTTTTTCCGTTTTTGTCAACAGTTTTTTCTTTACTCCAAAATAAAAAAAGATTGGCAACTTCCTATCCTCCCAGGGGGCTGCCCCCCAAGTA
>NZ_CAMQXC010000021.1 GCF_947038635.1 uncultured Cetobacterium sp.
ATAATTTAATATTACCCCAACTTGAAGGTTTACACAAATATTTAATTAGACCCCAGACTCTAGCTGTTTTTTTAATTTCTCGTAATAAAAACTAACCAAATTCTCGTCATATTTTTTTTCACACTCATTTAAAAACTTACTGAGAATCTCATTTTTAGAAGGACTTGCTATTTTATAATAATCTACATAATAGTTTAGTTTTCCCTTTAAAACTCTATGAGCTTTTAGTTCATCATTACCAACAATGTTATAACGAAAGCTCCACTTTCCTGTTGCAGCTTTAACTAAACAAGCATTTATACTATTACAAAGTCCAGCTTTAAATTCAAGAGTTGCCATTTCATAAAGATTTTTAAACTCTTCAATTGTAATGTCAGGTTTAACTCTAAGTAGGTTTGCAATTGTAGCATCATCTAAAATCTCTTTTAAATAGGCTCTTATAGAGATATTATTAGTTAGTATAGTTTCTTTTTTAGTATCTTCTTTTTCAATAACTTCTTTATAAGTACTAGTATTATTATATGACGTATTTTCTACCTTAGGAGTTTCCACCACTGGAATCTCCAGTGGTGGCTTATCCATATTAGGATATTGCTGAGTGGTAAAAGTGGACAAGTGTAGTTGCGGGGTAGTTGCAACACTTCTAAAAGGTTCGGTAGTCTTATTTAGAAGTTCCTTGTCATCAGAGAAATAGTACATGTTTTTAAGCTCACCTCTACGAACAAAGGCGATATCTTTTTTATGACGATACATGTACCCAAGGTCAATCATACGGTTTATAAGTCTTAGGAGTTTGTCTTTTCCGATATTAAGATCATACGATAATTGATTGATATTAATAACCCAATTAGGTGGCTTATTAAGAAGATAAGTACCAAGTCCGAGCAATTCTAAATTAAGATCCTTATCTTGTATAAACTTATTAAAAACAATGGTGTAGTTAATTTTATTTTTATTTTTTATTATAAAATCCATAGGCTCCTCCTAAGTATTTCAGATAGTATGTTTTATAAATAATCTTAGAAATTTCAGGAATAAAATACATTTTTGTTTCTCCAATATATCGTAAAAGTTTTTCATCACTTTCAATTTTTTCTTTGAAAGTTGACTCTTTAATTAAAAGAGTTTTTATAACAACATGTTTAGTTTGTAGTTCACCGAAGTTTTCAAGAAGAAGTTTATCGAAAGTAGATTTAAATTGATCTTGCGTTAAATTTTTAGCAAAAAGATGCTTGTGTTGTCTTAGAAAGTCACAAAATAGAATAGGTTTGAATATATATTTTTCATTCATACTTATAATGCCTCCTGTCCTAAAAAAAATTTGATATGATTTTTTTTAAAATAGTATGTATTACTAGTAAAGTAAAAAGGTATAGTCTTTTTTTGAATTAATCTACGGATACTAGACTCAGATTGATTTAAGATATCCATTAATTGTGATACACCAAAATGATCTCCAAATTCATCAATTTTTTCATAAGATGTTTTCATTTTATGAACCCCCCCCTAAATTTTATTTATAAAGTAACCACACTACAGATAATAGCTTTGATTTAGATAAATTTCAATAATTTTAAAACATTTTGTATATAAAGTAGTCAAAATTAAAAAATAAAAATAAAGAATGGATGAAGTAGTCAAAATGCATTTTTTTATTATTTTTTTGTGTTATCATTAAAACATCTCGAGATAAGTGTGAAAAATAAAAAAATCATAGGAGGTAAAAAAATGAGTATGACAATCGCAGGAGCAAAAGTAGCTTTAGAAGGAGTTATAATTAAAACGCAAAAGAGTATTGAAAGAGAGGTTGCATATTTAAAGGAACTAGCAGATGATAAAGCAACACTTTCTCACATTGAACAAATGCAAGCTGATGGAGAACCATTACCAGCAAATAATCCATATGGATCATTTTCAGAGTGGAGAGACGCCATTGAAAAAGAAATAAAAACAGGGCAAAATTCATTGGATAGAATAGAGATTGAAAAAGCTGAGTTAATGGCCTTTACTTACTTTGTGGAAACTGCACCAGAGGCGTAGGCCTATGGTGAAAATCGTAAAAATAATATACACTATTCTAACACTAGTAGGAGTGTTAGTAACAGGAAATAATACCCTCGTTTTAAGAAGCATAGGCAATAAAGTTGAGAGAATGGCTATCCCCCAGGTTACTTCTCACTCACAAATAAATATAAATTAAAATTAAAATTAAAGGTCTAGATATTCTCTAGACCTTGTTTTATTATAAAGAAAAGTATTTTAAATATATACACTTTTGAAGAAAATATAAAAAAAATTAAAAAAACTTCTACTTTTTTTCACATTAAAAAAATGATATAATAACATGGATAAAAAAAATAGGGGGGACACCAATGAGTAAGGAGCTAAAAGTAATGGAACCAAAACAATATGATGATGAGATTGATCTTTATGAATTAATTGAGATACTAGTGAGGCATAAATGGAGTATAGTTATAACTACAGTACTTTGTACACTGTTATCACTAGGAGCAGCACTTTATATGCGTAGTAAAACACCAAACTATTTAATAAAGAACATTCTTATACAGCAAGATACGTATGGATTAAAGGGAGTAAATAGAATAGATATAGATTCTGTACTTCTTCAAGATAAAAATATTAAGAAAATATTGGATATACAACCTATAAAAAAAGAGTATTTAGAAAAAACTCCAGAAAATCTTAGAAATATTACATCAGAAAGAAAATTTTTACAAGATATTTTAACTATTTCTAAAAATGATAAAAATCCAAATGAGATATCTATAAAAGCAGAGATAGTTGCTGATGAAAATGGTAGCAAAGAGATTATAAATAGATATTTAGATATTCTAAGGGAGCAAGATAACTTAAGTGATGTAATAACAGAGGAAAAAAATATTAAAGTAATCTCTTTACAAAAAACAAGAATAGAGCTTGAAAAAATTCAAAATGAAATTTTAGATATTTTTAAAAAAGATAGTGATTTAAGAGCTTTAAAACCAGAAGAGAAGGTAAATTATATAACTTATAAATATCCTGAACTGAATTTAAAAAGAAGTGAACAGGAAAAATATTATAATACATATGTAAATGAACTAGTAAGATTAGATTCTTTAAACAATAACTTAGATGTAATTAAAGAAACAACAGATATATACTTTGTAAAAGGTCAAAGTAAAGCTAAATTGATTTTAGCTGTTGGAATAGTAATGGGAGTTTTCTTAGGAATAATGGTAGCATTTTTAAAAGATTTTATAGATGGGTATAAGAGAAGATTTAAAAAGTAATGGGGGGATAAAGGTGTTTAGAGAGAATGCAATAACAGAATTATTTTCTAATAGAAGAAATATAGTTAAGTTAATAATAGACCTAGGATCAGTATTTGCCGGTATCTTTCTAGGCCTTTTGGTGAGATTTGAAGGAAAATGGGAAGAAAATTTATACAGTAGCTATTTCATTATATATGGAATAGCATTTTTGTGTTTCTACCTATTTCGTAAAAATTCTATGAAAAGTTGGAGTTATACAAACTCTTTAGATGTTTTAAATCTGACTTTTACAAACTTAATAGCGTTGATGGTAACATTGGCATACTATGCAGTAACAAGAGAATCGTATTCAAGAACAGTTGTGTTAGTAGGATTTGTATTAGTAGTTATGCTACAACTACTTTGGAGATTTTTCTTTAGGTTAAATAGATCGTATAGAGTAGTACTTGGAAAAAGTAAACCAAAACCAAATACACTAGTTTATGGTGCTGGAGAAGCTGGAGTAGCACTATTGCGTGATGCTTTGACTAATCCAAATTATCCATATCATATTACTGCTATTATAGATGATGATAGACGTAAACACGGAACGTATATAAATGGAGTAAAGGTTTATGGAGATTTTTATGATTTAGAAAGAGTTATAAAAGAGTTAAGTATAGAAACTGTAATTATAGCTATACCAACTATAAAAAGAGAGCGTATAAAAGAGATAATTGATCTAACTAAATGTTGTAATGGAGTAAAGGTAAAGATACTCCCAGGACTTGATGAAATACTGCAAGATGATAATATAGCTAATCAAGTACGTGATGTTAGTATAGAAGATCTTCTTGGAAGAGAGCAAATTATTATAAATGGTGATAATATAAAAGAGATAATAGAGAATAAAGTTGTATTTGTAACTGGTGGAGCTGGAAGTATAGGAAGCGAACTTGCTCGTCAAATAGCTAAATACAATCCTAAAAAGTTAGTAACAATAGATGTTAATGAAAATGATTTATATTTTTTAGAATTAGAACTGAAAAGAACATTTAAAAATCTAGATTTACAAAGTGAAATTTGTAATATTAGGGAGCAAGATAAAGTGGAACTACTTTTTGATAGGTATAAACCAAATATTGTATTCCATGCAGCTGCACATAAACATGTACCACTAATGGAGCATAATCCAGAGGAGGCTATAAAAAATAATATCTTTGGAACTAAAAAAGTAGCAGAGATGGCTATTAAATATAGTGTAGACAGATTTGTACTTATCTCTACAGATAAAGCCGTAAATCCAACTAATGTTATGGGAGCTACAAAAAGAGCTTGTGAGATAGTTGTAGAAGCTATGAATAAAAAAGGTAAAACAAAGTTTATGGCAGTGCGTTTTGGAAACGTACTTGGAAGTAATGGATCAGTTATTCCAATATTTAAAAAACTTATTAGTGAAGGAAAAAATCTGACACTAACGCATCCTGATATAACAAGATACTTTATGACTATTCCTGAAGCAGCTCAACTTGTAATAGAAGCTGGAGCTCTTGGAAAAGGTGGAGAGTTGTTTATATTAGATATGGGAGAACCTGTAAAGATAATAGATCTTGCCAAAACTATGATAAAGTTGTCTAATGCTAATGTAGATATAGAGATAGTTGGATTGCGTCCTGGAGAAAAACTTTATGAAGAACTACTTTATGATGTAGGAGCAGCACAAAAAACAGAGAACAACAAGATATTTATAACTCATATAGATGAAACAGATGTAGATTTAGAACAGTATTTAGAAGTATTAAGTGAAGCTGTAAAGAATCCAAGAAAAGATGAGTTAAAAGAGTTAATGAAGAAATTTGTAGTGACGTATAAGGAGGCAGTAAATGAAAAGATTATTTGATTTAGTCTTATCTATCTGCGGAATATTGTTTTTATTGCCTTTTTTTATAATAGTTTCAGTTTTAATAAAATTAGATTCACCTGGTGACATAATTTTTAAACAAACTAGAGTAACTAAAGACGGGAAAGAATTTAAAATATTTAAATTTAGGACAATGAGGCCAGATACAGAGAAACAAGGACAAATAACTATAGGAGCAGACAATAGAATAACTTCAGTTGGAAATTTTTTAAGGAAGACAAAATTGGATGAATTGCCACAACTTTTTAATATAGTTATGGGTGATATGAGTTTTGTTGGACCAAGACCAGAAGTTCCGAAATATGTAGCAATGTATAATAAAAATCAAAAAGAAATATTAAATGTAAGAGCGGGAATAACAGATTATGCATCAATATATTTTTCTAACGAAAGTGAGATACTAGGAAAACAAAAAGATCCAGAAAAATTTTATATAGAAAAAATAATGCCTTATAAAATTGAATTAAATAAAAAATATATAAAAGAGGCAGGATTAATAACAGATATAAAAATAATATTTTTAACAATATTTAAAGTAGCGGGATTAATAAAAAATGATAACAGATTTGAGGAGGAGTTTTAATGGAAAAAAGAAAAATTTTATTTTCACCACCAGATATATCACAAGCAGAGATAGATGAAGTAGTAGATACATTAAAATCAGGTTGGATAACAACAGGCCCTAAAACAAAGCTATTTGAAACAAAATTATCAGAATATTGTGGAACTCCTAAAACGGTATGTTTAAATTCTGCGACTGCTGCAATGGAGCTAGTTTTAAGACTTTTTGATATAGGACCAGGAGATGAAGTTATAACATCAGCTTATACCTATACAGCATCAGCATCAGTTATTCTTCATTGTGGGGCGACTCCAGTTTTAGTAGATGTAAAACCAGGAGAGTTTAATATAAATCCTGAAAAAATAGAAAAAGCTATAACTGAAAAAACAAAAGCTATAATTCCTGTAGATATAGGTGGAATGCCTGTGGATTTTGATGAAATATTTGAAGTTGTAGAAAGAAATAAGGAAAAATTTATTCCTAAAAAAGGTACTTATCAAGAGAAGTTAGGAAGAATATTACTTTTATCAGATGCAGCTCACTCTTTAGGTGCAAAATATAAAGGTAAAATGATAGGAAATATAGCAGACTTTACAAGTTTTTCATTCCATGCTGTAAAGAATTTGACAACAGCAGAGGGAGGAGCTATAACTTGGAAAGAAAATTCTAATTTTCATAATGAAGAAATATATAAAGAAATAATGTTATTAGCTTTACATGGACAAAATAAAGATGCGCTAGCTAAATTAAAGCCAGGAGCTTGGGAGTATGATATTGTCATGCCAGGATATAAATGTAATATGACAGATATAAATGCAGCAATAGGATTAGCTCAATTAAAAAGATATGATAGTGAAATTTTAGCTAAAAAAGAACAAATTATAAAGTGGTATGAGGAAAATTTAGGAGATATAAAGGAGTTAGAATTACCTAAATTTGAGACAATGGATAGAAAAAGCTCGTTACATCTTTATATGATAAGATTAAAAGGAGCAGATTCAAAAAAAAGAAATGAAATTATTCAAAAATTAGCAGAAGATGGAGTTTCAACAAATGTTCATTTTCAACCCTTACCACTATTGACAGCATATAGAAAATTAGGATTAGATATTAAAAGTTATCCTGAATCGTATAAAATGCATGAAAATCAAATCTCTTTACCATTACATAATTTTGTAAGTGAAGAAGATGTAAAATATATAAGTAACATATTGAAAGAGGTACTAAGTTAATGGAGAAAACAAAATTTTCAGTACTTTTATCTGTATATAAAAATGAAAAACCAAATCATTTAGTCGAGTGTTTTAAAAGTATATATGATAATCAAGAATTGAAGCCAGATGAAATAGTTTTAGTTCAAGATGGGCCACTAACAGATGAATTATATGAAATAATAAAAAAATTAAAAAATCAGTTGAATAATATTTTAAAAATAGTTTCAATAGAAAAAAATGTTAGATTAGGAAATGCTTTAAGAATAGGTATAGAAAATTGTTCCAATGAGATAATTGCACGAATGGATACAGATGACATATCCGATCCAAGTAGATTTAAAAAACAGATAAAGTATTTAGAAGAAAATCCTGCAATAGATATTCTTGGAAGTTATATGAATGAATTTATAGATGATATAAGTAATGTAGTAGCTATAAAAACAGCGCCATTAGAAAATTTTAGAAGTTATATGAAATTAAGAGATCCAGTAAATCACCCATCAGTAGTTTTTAAGAAAAGTAAAGTTATTGAAGCTGGAAATTATATCGAAATACTTTACAATGAAGATTCATATTTATGGGGACGAATGTTAGCAAATGGATGTCAGTTTGCTAATATAGATGAATCACTAATTTATTTTAGAGTAGATGATGATACATATAAAAGACGAGGTGGACTTCAGTACGTAAAAGCTGAAATCCAACTTCAAAAAGAATTATTAAAATTAGGAATAGTTAACAAAATAGAGTTTTATAGAAATATAATAATAAAAAATATAGTGAGAATATTTCCTAATAAGTTAAGAAAAATATTTTATATAAAAATATTAAGAGGTAAAAAATGATAAAAATTTTAATTATACTTCCAAGTTTAGAAAATAAAGGTCCAGAAATAGTAGCGCGAGATATAGGGATTTTTAGTATAAATAAAAAAATAAAGTACATTTATTTATCACTAAGAAAAAATAAAAAAGAAGATTTGGAAAATTTTAAAAATTTTGAAGTTTATGAATTTGAAGGAAAAAAGATTCCAATTTTTGATAAAAGAATAAAACAACTTATAAAAAAAATTAACCCAACAGTAATTCATTGTCACTGTTTTTGGCCAACAATCTTAGCTGGAATTTTTTTAAGAAAGTATAAAATAGTAACGACATTGCATAATAATCCATTGGAAGATTATACTTATGAATATGGAAAAAAAATAGGATATTTTATGACGTGTATAATGTTATATTTTCAAAAAAAATTTAATATGAATATAGCTATTTCGAAATATGTAGAAGAAGTTCATTTAAAATTGGGAATAGATTCCTCTAAAATAATAACAATATATAATGGGATAGATAATATAAAGTATAGAAATATAGAAAATGAAAAATTAGAAGTCATAAATTTTATAACAGTTTCAGTATTGAATGAAAGAAAAAATGTAGAATTTTTGGTAAATGTTATTTATAAATTATATTATGAAGAAAATATAAAAAATATAAAATTCAAAATTATTGGTAATGGCCCTTTTTATAATAAAATTTTAAACAAAATAACTGAATTAAAATTAGAAAATGTTATTAATTTATGTGGAAATATAAAAAGAGAAGAAGTATATAATTTATTAAAGCAATCAGATATATTTTTATTTTCATCAAAGAGTGAAGGATTTGGTTTATCTGTAGTGGAGGCTTTAAAAATTGGGTTGCCAGTAATAACTTCAAATATTCCAGTAATGAATGAAATTATAAAAAATGGATATAATGGATATATATGTGAAAATAATGTAGATGATTATATAGAAAAAATAAAAATTATATTAGAAAATTATAATTTTTTTCTTGAGGAAACAAGGAGAAATTTTAACGAAAATTATTTGGCTGAAAAAATGAGTATTAATTATGAAAAAATATACGTGGAACTAAGGTGATTTAATGAAAAAAATATTATTTATAACTTCTTCCTTTTATAAAAAAGGATCAGCGAGTATAAGAAATTGTAGCTTAGTACTAGGATTAGCTGACAATAATTGTCAAATTGATGTTTTAACTCAAAAATGGCCAGATAAAATGGAAGATGAAAGTTTAAGAAAAATAGTAGAAAAAAATAAAAATATAAAAATTTTTTATGATCAATTAAAAATTATTAAAAAATATTTTTATAAAAAAGAAGAGAATAAAAAAAATAAAAGCTATCTAGATAATAAATACAGCAAATTATTTAGAGAAATATTGAAAAATTTATATTTTTATCCAGATATAGATATGGAGTGGATAAATTCTTATAGAAAAAATTTGAGGTTTGAAGAGTATGATTTAGTAATAACTTCATCAGATACAAAAACAGCACATTATATAGGAAGAAAAATAAAAAATAAGTATCAAAAAAAATGGATACAAGTTTGGGGAGATCCTTGGTTTGACGATAAAGGGACCTATGGAATAAAAAAATTATGTGCATATTTTTCTGAAAAAAAGTTATTAAAATCATGTGATTTAGTAGTATATGTATCAAAACCCACATCTGAAGTCATGAAAAAAAGATTTAAAAACTTGGATAAAAAAATCGAGTTTTATCCTCGAACTTTTTTAAAACAAATAAATACTAAAACTGATAAGGAAATGGAAAATAGAAATTACAAATTTTTATACCCAGGAAGCATCTATTATGGTCGTAAAATAAATGATTTATTAGATGCTATAAAAGAATATAATTTAAAAAATATAAAAAAAATAGAGTTTACATTTTTAGGAGAAGTTACAAAAGAAATAAAAAATATTTTTTTGAGTTATGATTTTGTTAAATATAAAAATTCGGTTAATTACGAAGAAGTTTGTAATGAAATAGAGAAATCAGATATACTAATTTTTTTAAGTAATGATTCTAAAAGTAAACAAATTCCAGGAAAGTTATATGATTATTTTGGAACAGATAAAACTATATTAGCATTATTTAATGATATAAATAATAATGAAGTTTATAAATTTATAAAAAATACTAAAAGATGTATTTGTTTAAAAAATGAAAAAAAGGAAATCGTGATAGAACAAATAATTTCAGAAATAGGAAAATCTAAAGTTTTATTAGAGTATAATGGAAGTTATCAAGCAAATAAAATTTTAAAAAGAATAAGAGAGGAAAATAAATGAAAGTATCTATCGTGACAGCGACATACAATAGAGGAGAAAAGTTAGCAGTATTGTATGAAAGTTTAAAAAAGCAAAAGTTAGATTTATATAAGTGGATTATAATAGATGACGGCTCTACAGATAATACTGAAAAAATTATTAAAGAATTAAAAAAAGAAAATAAGGTAGAAATTTATTATTATAAAAAAGTAAATGGTGGAAAACATACAGCTATAAATTTTTGTTTAGATAATTGTGTTGAGTTAACAGAATTGATATTTTTTGTAGATAGTGATGATTTTTTAAAAGAGGATGCAATAGAGCAAATAATTTTTCATTATAATTCTTTAAAAAATAAGGAGAAGTATGCCGGATTATGTTTTCAAAAAATTGAAGAAAAAACAAATAAATTTTTAGAAAAAAATTTTCCATATGAAGAGTTTGATTCAACAGTAATTACTTCTATGAGGAGATATAAACTTCATAGAGATAAGGCAGAAGTATTTTTTAAATCGGAATTAATAAAACATAGATTTCCAGTTATAAAAGGAGAAAAATTTTTTTCAGAATTATATATTTGGATGGATTTAACAAAAGAAAAAAAAATAAGATATATAAATAAAGGAATATATGTGTGTTCGTATAATGATGATGGATATACTAAAAATATGAAAAGCATAATAAAAAAGAATCCTGTTGGAAATTTATTATACTATACAAAAATTTATAAGACTAAAAGTATAGGAATAGAATTTAGATTACGGGCATTATATAGAATATTATATATTCTTATAGAAATAGGAAAAAAAGATGAATGAAATATATTTTATAGGATTAATTTTTATAATAGTTAGTTTATTTTTGATAAAAGATCTTTATTTTAGAATGTTTAGTCTAGTATACTTAATTTATTATGTAATCGTACCATTATTTTGGTTAAACTATCCAATTAAAGGATATTTTCCAATTCAGATTTCAAAAGAGATAAAACATATAAAAATTTTATATGATATAAGTCCATATATATTTTTTTCATACATAGCATATTTTTTAGGTTTTATAATCATTGGCTCTAAGAAGAATGTGATAAGAAATAAAAAGATAAATATAAAAGTTATTAAAATATATGGATTATTTTCTTTAATAATTGGGATTATTTCAATAACTATATTAGTATATAATTTTGGAAATTTTATAACTGCTATTCCTAAAATAATAAATTTAAGATGGATAAATTCAAATACATATATACCCTTTGAATTTATGAGAATATTTAATCCTTTTGTAATTGTAGCATTTTATGTATATTATTCCTTAAATAAGAAAAAATATATGTTATTGAGTTTCATAGCAAGTATTTATTTTTTAATTTTACAATCTGGAAGAAGTCATGTTTTATATTTTATTTTTCCAATTGTATACTTTAAATATATTAACTCTAAAAAAACAAAACAAATATATTATATTTTATTACTAGTTATTGTTATTATTATTTTGACACTTTATGGAGATGAAATAAGAAAATATTTTATGAATATACCAATGAATATAAAAAAAAATTCATTAGAAGAAAATATATCCAAATTTATAATTCAACTTTCTTTTCCTTGTTTTAATTTAATAAGATTATTTAGAGAAGGAAATATTTTAAGATATGGGCAGGATATTTTTGTTATTTTCAATATTATTCCAGGTATAACAATGGAATCTTTATGGCAATTGAATACAAAATTATTTGAAAGTTTTAATGCAGGAGTTCCTGTAGATATTTTAAGTTTTGGAATATATCAATTTGGGAAAATAGGAATGTTTATAGTAATGTTCATAATGGGAATAACAACAAAATTAATATCTAGGTATTTTAAGCGGCGAAAACATATAATATATAAGCTATTAGAATATAGAATATCTATTTTATATGCATTTATTGTAATAAATTTTGATACAGAAGTATTTATAAGGAGTGGATTACCTTATATCTTTGGAATTATAATTTTTAAAATATTAGGAGAGAGAAATGAAAGTAGGATTAATATTCGGAACGCGACCAGAAGCTATAAAAATGGCTCCAGTATATCATGAATTAAGAAAAAATAATATAGATGTAAAAATTTTAGCTACAGGACAACATAAAGAAATGCTATACCAAGTGTTTGAATTATTTGGAATAATTCCTGACTATGATTTACAGATAATGAAAGAAGGTCAAAGATTAAGTGAGTTAACAAGTAATTTAATATTAAAAGTAGACGAAATCATAAAAATAGAAAAATTTGATTATATATTGGTTCAAGGAGATACTACATCAGCTTTTGTAGGAGCATTAGTAAGTTTTTATAATCAAGTTCCAGTAGGACACATAGAAGCAGGACTTAGAACTGGAAATATCTTATCTCCATTTCCAGAAGAAGGAAATAGGCGGCTTATAGGAAATATAGCAGATATTCATTTTGCACCAACAAAGATAAATAGAGAAAATTTATTAAGAGAAGGTTATGATGAAAGTAAAATTCTAGAAGTAGGAAATACAGTTATAGATGCGTTGTATTGGGTTAAAGAAAATAAAAAAACAGATTTAAGTGTAATAAAAGAAAAATATGGAATAAATAATAAAAAATATATTTTAATAACAATGCATAGAAGAGAAAATTGGGGTAAACCAATGGAGCAAGTATTACAAGGAATAAAAAAATATTTAAAAGAAAAAGACGATATATATTTGGTTTTTCCAATGCACTTGAACCCTTTAGTTAGAAAAACTGTAAATGATATCCTAAATGATTTTGATAGAAAAATATTGATAGAGCCATTAGAATATTTAGAGTTTATTGCAATTATGGATGGAGCTCATTACATAATGACAGATTCAGGTGGTATTCAAGAGGAAGCACCAAGTTTAGGCAAACCAACTTTAATTTTAAGAGATACTACAGAAAGACCAGAAGCTATAAGTGCAGGAACTGCAATTTTAGTTGGGACAAAAGAAAATGAAGTATATAAATATATGAAATTATTAGAGGGCGATTTATATGGTCGAATGGCTCATTCTATAAATCCTTATGGTGATGGATTAACTTCTAAAAAAATAAGAGAATATCTAGAAAGAGTATTCAGAAAATAATATAAAAATGAATCTGGAGGAATAAAAATGGTATTACAAAGAGCAATTAATAAAAATTTAAAAATTACTATATTAGGAATGGGTTATATAGGTCTTCCTACTGGAATAGCTTTTGCAAGAGCGGGTTACACAGTTTATGGATTTGATGTAAATACAGATGTAATTGAAACATTAAAAAGTGGAAAGATTCATATAGTTGAACCTGATTTACAAGAAGCATTCGAAGAAACGTTAAAAAGCGGAAAATTTATACCAACTTTACAATTAGAAAAATCAGATGTATATATTATAGCAGTTCCAACACCATTTAAAAAAAATCATGAAGAAAAAATAGCAGATTTGACATATGTTGAAAAAGCTTCTGAGATGGTAGGTGAAATATTGGAAGAAAATAATTTAGTAATACTTGAATCAACAGTACCACCAATGACAACTAGATTAATGACAGATATTTTGGAAAAGACCTCAAATATTTCAAGAGATAAGTTTATGTCAGTTCATTGTCCAGAAAGAGTATTGCCTGGAAAAATATTATATGAATTAGAGCATAATGATAGAATAATAGGCTCAGAGAAAATTGAAGCAGCAGAATTAACTAGAACAATATATAGTGCTATGGTAAAAGAAGGAACTTGCTATCTAACAGATGATATAACTGCAGAAATGTGTAAATTAATAGAAAATACTTTTAGAGATGTTAATATAGCTTTTGCAAATGAACTTTCAATTATTTGTGATAAATTAGAAATTAATGTTTTTGAACTTATTAAATTAGCAAATAAGCATCCTAGAGTAAATATTTTAACACCAGGAGCTGGAGTTGGTGGACATTGTTTAGCGGTAGATCCATGGTTTATTGTTGAAAAATTTCCAAATGAAGCGAAGGTAATAAAAGAGGCTAGATTAATTAATGATTTTAAACCAAGATTTATAGTAAATAAGGTAGATGAGATATTGGAAAGAAATAAAGAATTAACTATTGGAATTTTAGGATTAGCTTATAAACCTGATATAGATGATTTAAGAGAATCTCCAGCAATGGAGATAGCTGAAATTTTAAGAGATAAAGGATATAAGGTAATAGCATGTGAACCAAATGTAAATAAAAAAGAAGTTTGTAAATTTAAATTATATTCATTGGAAGAAATAATAGAAGAAGCTGATTATTTAGTTTTAGCTCAAGGTCATACAGAATTTAAAAATAAAATTGCAAAATTAAAAAATAGTAAAGTTTATGATTGTTTAGGGTTGATTTAAATGGATAATATAAAAATTTTTTTTTCAGGAACAGATCAAGTATATAGAGTAGAGAAAATTTTTAAAAAAAAATACAATATAAAAACATTAAATGATAAAAGTGAAAAAAATAATAAATATATAAATTTATTAAAAGATATATATAAAATATCAAAAGCAAATATTTTATATACTACATTTTGGGGAATTCCATGTAAAAAAAATAGCGTTTATTTAAAAATAGCAAAACTTTTGAATAAAAAAGTAGTATGCCATTGGATTGGAAGTGATGTTTTAGAAGCTTTAAAAAATCCAAAAGAAACTATAAAATTACAAAAGTATATAGATATTAATCTTACAGGAAGTGAGTTATTAAAAAGTGAACTATTAGAACTTGGAATAAAATCTAATGTTGAAAATATAATATTAGATGATATCTCAATAATAAATAATTCAACAAAATTACAAGAACACGGTGTATTAGTTTATTTACCAACTGGGAAAGAAGAATTTTATGGTGGAAAATTTATACAAAAATTAGCTATTGAATTTCCTAAAATTAATTTTTATATTGTGGCAAATACGAATAAAAATTATTTGAAAGAATTAAGAAATATAAAAAATATAGGAAAAGTATCCTTAAAAGAAATGGAAAATATTTATAATAAAATTTCAATTTTAATAAGAATTCCGGAACATGATGGGTTATCGTTAATGCTTTTAGAAGCTTTAGCAAGAGGTAAAGAAGTTATATATAAGTATGATCATCCATATACGAAAAAAGCAACAAATTATAGTGAATTAAAAAGACAATTTGAAAAAATTATTGGAACATTACCAAAATACAATATAGAAGCGGTAAATTATATAGAACAAAATTATAAGTCGGATAATTATATTGAAAATTTACATAATATGTTTAAAGAATTGATAGGAGAATAAATGATAAAGAAAAAATATGTAATATTAGGAGCGGGAATAACAGGATTAACATTAGGAAAATTCTTAAAAGATGATTATATAATTTTAGAAAAAGAAAATCAAATAGGAGGCTATTGTAAAACAATAAAAAAGGGTGATTATATCTGGGATTATGCAGGACATTTTTTTCATTTTAAAGAAGAATATTTTAAAAAATATTTTTTAGAAAAGAGTGAATTAAAAAATATAATATTTAAAGAAAAAAATACAAAGATATTTTATAAAAATAATTATGTAGATTATCCATTTCAAAAAAATATACATCAGTTAGAAAAAAAGGAGTTCATTGAGTGTTTATATGATTTGTTTATAAAAGAAGAGCAGGAAGAAAATGAAACTTTTATAGAAATGTTATATGAAAAATTTGGGAAAAGTATAACAGAAAAGTTTTTAAAACCATATAATGAAAAGTTATATGCATGTGATTTAAAGATGCTAGACAAGGATGCAATGGGTAGATTTTTTCCACATGCAAATATAAATGAAATTATTAAAAATATGAAAATAAAAAAGAATAGCTCTTATAATGATAGTTTCCTATATCCAAAAGGAGGAGCTATTCAATTTATAAATAAAATAAGTTCTGAAATAGATTCTGAAAAAATTTTACTTAATCAAAATATAAAGTCAATAGATATAAATAAAAAAATTATTTATACAGAAAAAGAAGAAATAGAGTATGAGGTTTTAATAAACACTATACCACTTATTAATTTTTTAAAAATAATTAATTCTTTTTCAGAATTTGAAAAATATTTTTCGTGGAATAAAGTTTTAGTTTTCAATATTGGATTTAATAAAAATTTAGATACAAATTTATATCATTGGATTTATTATCCTGATAAAAATGTAAATTATTATAGGGTAGGTTTTTATAATAATATATTAGAAGAAAAAAAATTAAGTATTTATGTTGAAATTGGATATGGAAAAGAAGATGAGATAGATGAAGAAGAAATAAAAAAACAGTTAGAATTAACAATAAAAAACCTAGAAAAAACAGGAGTTATAGATAAAACTTTTGAAGTAGAAGAATATTGTAGTATTATTATGGATCCGGCATATGTCCATATAAATAAGGAGATAGAAGAAATAAAAAAAGAAGTGAAAGGATTTATGCAAAAAAATAGTGTTTACACAATTGGTAGATATGGAGATTGGAAATACTGTTCTATGGAAGATTCAATGTTGGATGCTAAAAATTTAGCAAAGTATTTAAAA
Source organism: uncultured Cetobacterium sp. (assembly GCF_947038635.1). Taxonomy (GTDB): domain Bacteria; phylum Fusobacteriota; class Fusobacteriia; order Fusobacteriales; family Fusobacteriaceae; genus Cetobacterium_A. The sequence goes on from NZ_CAMQXC010000021.1 coordinate 16,627, forward strand.
AAGGAAAAAATATAAATGAATTCTGGTATATTGAAAAATTTGTTATCGTTTTCTATAGGAAATTATATATCAATGATTATAGGAATAGTAACAACACCTATAGTGACAAGGTTAATATCGCCTTCAGAATATGGAGTAGTGTCTTTATATAATACATTTGCTAATATTATTTTAATAATACTTCTATTAGGATTAGACCAAGGTTTTATACGATTTTATTCTGTAAAGAAAGAAGAGGAAAATGAGCTGCTTTATAGTTGTTTAATATTTCCATTACTATTAAGTATCATTATTTTAACAACAATATATATATTTAGATATGATATATCTATATTTATTTTTAAAAAAAATGATAACACTTCAATTTATTTATTCATGACATATATTATAATACTGTTATTAAATAGATTTTCATATTTGATAATAAGAATGAAACAAAAAGGAAAAATATACTCAACTTTACAAATTATTCAATCATTGTGTAATTTTATTTGTATAGTACTTTTTTATCAAAAATATAATAATAATTATAAAACTTTAATAATATCAAGTTTAATATCAACGACAATAACTACTTTTATTACAATATATTTTGAAAAAAGAGTATGGAAATTTCCTAAAAAAATAAAAATAGAAAAATATATTTTATTATATAGTTATCCTTTTATAGCTACTATGTCTATTACTTGGATATTTCAATCTTTGGATAAAATAGTTTTGAAAATTTTTTCAACAAGTTATCAGTTAGGATTGTATGCAGGAGCAGATAAAATAATTGTTATAATCTCATTGATTCAAACAAGTTTTACAACTTTTTGGGCTCCTCTAGTATATAAAAAATATGAAGATCAAGATCAAGATTTTTTTATAAAAGTTAATGAATATGTTTCTTTTATTATGTTATTTATAGGAATTATAATGATAAATTTTAGAATGATATTTGAACTAATCTTAGGAAAAAACTATTCAGAGGTTATATATATAATTCCTTGTTTAGTATTAGTTCCAATTATATTAACAATTTCAGAGATAACAGTTGTTGGAATAAATATTAGAAAAAAAACAAAGCTACATATAGTTATATCAGTAGTGGTTACTGTAGTAAATTTAATAGGAAATCTAATTTTAGTAAAAGTATGTGGTGCTATTGGAGCAGCAATCTCTACAGCAATAGCGTATATAATATTTTATATATTAAGAACAGAAATAGGAATAAGATTATTAGATATTAAATTTAATGTAAAAAAGGTATACATTTTATTATTTTTAATTTTAATATATAGTATATATGTATCATTTAAAGAAAATAATATATTTATTATAGGATTATATATTGCTCTTTTTTATTCTTATAAAAATATACTAAAAGAATGTGAAGAAAAATTTATAAAATTTATAAAAAAGAAGAGTTAAAATTTCTAGATAAATATAATAAGTAAAATAATATAAAGAAAATAGATAAACTTGACTATAATTTTTATAAAATTAATTTTAAAAATAAAAGAGGAAAATTAGAATAAAAATAGTTGTTAAAGTAGTTATACCAGAAGTAGGAGTAAAATCTAAATAGGTGGTGCTATATATTATCTAATAAGAAATTATGATTTTAATAATAAATAATAAATATAAAATGGAGAACTATACAACTAAGAGATGGATGGGAAAGTATGGAATGACGAATAAATATATACTATGCTAGACAAAATCATCCATTGGGACTTGGATATGGAATACTAAAAACAAAGAGTTTGATAGGAGAAGATCCTTTTGTGATAGCTCTTGGAGATGATATTATGTATAATCCGGATAAAGAAGAAACAAAACAATTAATTGAGAAATATGAAGAGTATGGATCTTCTATAATTGGAGTTCAAGAGGTTGAACCTAAAGATGTATCTAAATAAAACCAGTGGAGGATTTTAATGTCTGACTTCGTGGAGAAACCAAAGTTAGAAGAAGCACCATCACTAAAAGCTTGTTTAGGAAGATATCTATTAACACCTGATGTGTTTCAATATTTAGAAAATATAGCTCCAGGTGCTGGTGGAGAGATTCAACTTACAGATGGAATCTTAGCTATGATAAACGATAATAAAAAAGTGCTTGCATATAATTTTGATGGGACAAGGTATGATATTGGAAATAAAATCGGATTATTAAAAGCTAATATTGAATTTGGATTACGTAACAGTGAAACAAGTGAAGATTTGAAAGAGTATTTAAGAACTATAGAAATATAAGGAAGTGAGGAATGAAAGGGATAATATTAGCAGGTGGTTCAGGAACGAGACTGTATCCTGTGACTAAAGCGATAAGTAAACAGATGATACCAATTTTTGATAAACCTATGATATATTATCCTCTTTCTATTCTTATGCTTGCTGGGATAAGAGAGATACTGATAATTTCTACAGCTAGAGATATTTTAATATTCCAAGAGTTACTAGGAAGTGGAAATGAATTGGGGTTATCTATTAGTTATGAAATTCAAGAGTCACCAAAAGGATTAGCTGAAGCTTTTATAATAGGTGAAGAGTTTATAGGCAGTGATTCTGTGGCACTAATTTTAGGAGATAATCTTTTTTATGGTCATGGATTTACAGGAATGTTAGAAAAAGCTGTAAGTAATAAAAGTGGAGCGACAATTTATGGTTACTATGTAAAAAATCCAAAAGATTTTGGCGTAGTAGAGTTTGATAGTGATGGAAAGGTAGTTTCTTTAGAAGAAAAACCTAAAAATCCAAAATCTAACTACGTTATTCCCGGAATATATTTCTATGACAATAGTGTTATAGAAAAAGCTAAGGCAGTTACTCCATCAGAAAGAGGGGAATTAGAGATAACCTCTATAAATGAGATGTATTTAAAAGAAAATAACCTAAATGTTATAAGTCTTGGAAGAGGTATGGCTTGGCTTGATACAGGAACTTTTGATGGACTTTTAGAAGCAAGTAACTTTGTAAAAACTATTCAAACTAGACAAGGAATTATGATTGCATGTCTAGAAGAAATAGCATATAATAAAGGTTGGATAGATGATAAACAACTTTTAAAACTGAGCAAATCTCTAGAGAAAACATCTTATGGAGAGTATTTGCTTAGTTTATTAAAAAACCATGAGTAATTCATGGTTATTTTTTTATGAGGTGATTTTATGATGGCAGGACTAGTGGTAATAGAACCAAAAATATATAGTGATGAAAGAGGATTTTTTTATGAATTCTTTAATAAACAACAACTTTTAAAATATGGAATAGATGAGGAGTTTGTCCAGGGTAATCACTCTAAAAGTAGTTTTGGAGTGTTAAGAGGATTACATTTTCAAAAACAGCAAGCTCAAGGAAAATTAATAAGAGTATTAAAAGGAGAGATTTTAGATGTTGTTGTAGATTTAAGAAAAGGGAGTGAAACCTTTGGAGAGTATTTTAAAATAATTTTAAGTGAAAGTAGTAGAAAAATGCTGTTTGTACCAAAAGGTTTTGCCCATGGTTTTTTAACACTACAAGATGATACAGAGATAGAGTATTTATGTACAGATTTTTATGCACCAGCTTTTGATTCAGGAGTATTGTGGAATGATAAAGATTTGAATATAGATTGGGAACTAGAAAAGTATGGTTTAAAAGAGAGGAATCTAATAATATCTGAAAAAGATAAAAATCAAAGCACGCTAAAAGAGTTTTTAGAAAAAGGTGGTGAGATAAATTGATACTGATAACTGGTGGAGCAGGACAGTTAGCTACAGAGTTTCAAAGATTTTTTAAGAAAAATAGTATAGATTTCTTAGCACCAAATAAGCTAGAGTTAGATATAACTGATTTTGATAAAGTAAGAGATTATATTTTAAAAAATGATGCAGATTTAGTAATTAACTGTGCTGCATATAATTTAGTTGATAAAGCTGAAGAGGAAAAGGATAGTGCATATATGATTAATGCCTATGCAGTTGAAAATTTAGCCAAAATATGTAGAGAAAGAAAGATTGAGTTTGTAACATATTCTACAGATTTTGTTTTTGATGGAACTAAAGGGAGTGAATATATCGAAGAGGATGAGATAAATCCAATATCTGTCTATGGGCGTAGTAAAGCTTTAGGAGAGAGATTAGCTTTAGAAGAAAATCGAAGAACTTTTATTTTTAGAGTATCTTGGGTTTTTGGTGAAGAGGGAAAAAATTTTATAGAACAAGTAAAAACTTGGGCTAATACTAGAGAGAGTATAAAAATAGCTACAGATCAAATATCATCTCCTACAAGTACAAAAGATATAGTTGAAATAACTTGGAAAATATTAAATTTAAGAGATAGAGATTATGGAATATATCATCTAAGTGGTTCTGGAGAAACATCTCGTTATGAACAAGGAAAATATATTTTAGAGAGGGTAGGATATGCAGGGAATATTTTAGAGGGAAGGTGTTTAGATTTTACATCTTATGATATTAGACCTAAATATTCAAAATTAAGTAGCAGGAAAATAGAGAATATTTTGCGAATAAAAATACCTAACTGGCGTAGTAGAGTTGATGAGTATTTAAAAGTTGGAAAAACTTATTTAGTAACAGGTGGAGCAGGATTTATTGGTGCAAACTTTGTTAAATATATGTTAGAAAAGCATGAGGATATAAAGTTAGTTGTACTAGATAAATTAACTTATGCAGGAAATCTTGGAACAATAAGAGAAGAATTAAAAGACTCTAGAGTTTCTTTTGTTAAAGGAGATATTTGTAATAGAGAACTAGTTGAAAATATATTTATGCAATATGATATTGATTATGTTGTAAACTTTGCAGCAGAAAGTCATGTAGATAGAAGTATTGAAAATCCAGGGATATTCTTAGAGACAAATATACTTGGAACACAAAATTTAATGGAAGTTGCTAAAACTTTCTGGACTGTTGGAAAAGACAGTAATGGATATCCAATCTATAAAGAGGGAAAAAAATTCCATCATGTTTCAACAGATGAAGTATATGGAAGTTTGAGTAAGGACTGGGATATTCCAAAAGAACTTATTTTAGATGAAGCTGTTGCTAAAATTGCAACTGGAAGAAAAAATCTTCAAACTTATGGAGAGAAGATGTTTACAGAATCTACTCCGTTAGACCCAAGAAGTCCATACTCAGCATCTAAAACAGCATCTGATATGATAGTAATGGCTTATGGCGAAACATATAAGTTTCCATTTAATATAACAAGATGTAGCAATAACTATGGTCCATATCATTTCCCAGAGAAGTTAATTCCACTGATTATTAAAAATATCTTAGCTGGAAAGAAGCTTCCTGTATATGGAAAGGGAGATAATGTAAGAGACTGGCTATATGTAATGGATCATTGTAAAGGTATAGATATGGTTATATCTAATGCTAAACCACACGAAATATATAATATTGGTGGATTTAATGAGGAGCAAAATATCAATATAGTAAAACTGACTATAGATACAATAGCTAGAATTATGAGGCAGGAACCTAAATATCAGGCAGTTTTAAGTACGGATTTAGCTAATATCAATTATGATTTAATAACTTATGTACAAGATAGATTAGGACATGATGCTAGATACGCTATTGATCCAACTAAGGTAGTAACTGAACTTGGATGGTATCCAGAAACACCATTTACAGAGGGGATAGAAGCAACTATTAGATGGTATTTAGATAATCAAGGATGGATAGAGGAAGTAAGCTTCGGGAATTATGAGGATTATTATAAAAAAATATATAATAATAAGTAAATGTAAAAAAAGGAGAGAAAAGGATGAAAAAAGTTACTAAAGCAGTTATACCTGCAGCAGGATTGGGAACTAGAGTTTTACCTGCAACAAAAGCACAACCTAAAGAGATGTTAGTTATCGTTGATAAACCATCTCTACAATATATAGTTGAAGAATTAGTAGAATCAGGAATAGAAGATATACTAATTGTAACAGGAAGAAATAAAAATTCTATTGAGGATCACTTTGATCACTCTTATGAGTTAGAGAATACTTTAGCTAGACATGGAAAGGATGAACTTTTAGAAAAAGTTGAAACTATTCATGGAATGGCAAATATATATTATGTTAGACAAAATCATCCATTAGGACTTGGACATGCAATACTAAAAGCAAAGAGTTTTATAGGAGATGATCCTTTTATCATAGCTCTTGGAGACGATATTATGTACAATCCAGAGAAAGAGGTAACAAAACAATTAATTGAGAAGTATGAAGAGTATGGATCTTCTATAATTGGAGTTCAAGAGGTTGAACCTAAAGATGTATCTAAATATGGAGTTATAAAACCAACGAAGGATTTAGATTCTAAAACTGTAGTAATGTGTGATTTTGTGGAAAAACCAAAACTAGAGGAAGCTCCATCACTAAAAGCTTGTTTAGGAAGATATCTATTAACACCTGATGTATTTCAATACTTAGAAAATACAGCTCCAGGTGCAGGTGGAGAGATTCAACTTACAGATGGAATTTTAGCTATGATAAATGATAATAAAAAAGTTTTAGCTTATAATTTTGATGGAACAAGATATGACATTGGAAATAAAATTGGATTATTAAAAGCTAATATTGAATTTGGTTTACGTAATAGTGAAACAAGTGAGGATTTGAAAGAGTATTTAAAAAGCATAAAAATATAAGATATACAAAAACCAGACTAATTTTTTAGTCTGGTTTTTCGATTTTTTATGAAGAAAAACTTAGTTTTAAAATAAAAAAGTGGTAAAAAACTGATTAATCATTTATAATATTATGAAAATAAATTATCAACACGGAGGAAAAATGCAAAATAATTCAACAAAAAAGGAAATTAATAACAGGAGTTTAATTGATAAATTCTTAAACGTAATTGAAAAGGGAGGAAATGCTTTACCAGATCCAGGAACACTTTTTGCTATATTAGCTGTAGTGGTTATCATAATATCTGGAATAGGTGGGGCTTTAAATTGGTCTGTTGATTTCGTTGGAATCAATAGTAAAACAATGAAGACAGAGGAGATGATTATATCAACAAAAT
>NZ_CAMQXC010000022.1 GCF_947038635.1 uncultured Cetobacterium sp.
CAACTAAAATAGCAGTTGAATTACTTTTAAAAAAATCAAAAAAAGTACAATCTAATAGTGAAATCTCTCAAGTTGCATCAATATCTGCTGGAGATACAGAGATTGGTGATCTAATAGCTAAAGCTATGGAAAAAGTTGGAGAAAGTGGTGTTATTAGTGTAGAAGAAGCACGTTCATTAGATACAACTTTAGAAGTAGTTGAAGGAATGGAGTTTGAAAAAGGATATCTATCACCATACATGGTAACAAATTCAGAAAGAATGGAAGCTATTCTTGAAAATCCATATATTTTGATTACAGATAAAAAGATTTCAACTATGAAAGAACTTCTTCCTCTTTTAGAAAAAACTGTTCAAACATCAAAACCTCTTTTAATTATTGCAGAAGATTTAGATGGAGAAGCTTTAGCAACTCTTGTTCTAAATAAAATAAGAGGTACTTTAAATGTTATTGGAGTTAAAGCTCCTGCATTTGGAGATAGAAGAAAAGCCATGTTAGAAGATATCGCTGTTTTAACAGGTGGACAAGTTATTTCTGATGAAAAAGGTATGAAAATAGAAGATACTGATCTTTCTCAACTGGGAAACGCTAAGAAAATTAAAGTTACGAAAGATTCTACTGTTATTATAGATGGATTTAGCAATCAGGATATTTTAAATAGTAGAATTACTCAAATAAAAAACCAAATCTCTGCCACTGATTCTGATTATGACAAAGAAAAATTACAAGAAAGATTAGCTAAACTTTCTGGTGGTGTAGCTATTATTAAAGTCGGAGCTGCTACTGAAGTTGAGATGAAAGAAAAAAAACTAAGAATAGAAGATGCTTTAAATGCGACAAGAGCTGCTATTGAAGAGGGAGTTGTTCCTGGTGGTGGTGTAGCATTAAATGAAATTGCCAATGAAATGAATGACTTTACTCTTGAGGGCGAAGAAGGAATTGGAGCTAATATTTTAAAAAAATCTCTTAGTTCTCCATTAAAACAAATAGCTATCAATGCTGGATTAGATGGTGGAGTTATCATAGAAAAAATTAAAAATTTACCTGATGGTTTTGGATTAAATGCTGCTACTGAAGAATATGTTCATATGATTGAAAATGGAATAATAGATCCTACAAAGGTTACTCGTTCAGCTTTACAAAATGCAACATCTATCGCAGCTTTAATTTTAACAACAGAGGTTATTATTGCAAATAAAAAAGAACCTATTAGTGAAAATTCAAATTCTAATATGGGGGATATTATTTAAGGGGAGGATTTGTAAAATGGATAAATTTACATTAGAAAATTATAACAATTGGTTAACATCAGATTATATTGACTTAAAAGATAGAGAAGATTTAGAGAGTATTAAAGAAAATGAGACAGAAATAGAGGATAGATTTTATACAAATCTTTCTTTTGGAACTGGTGGAATGAGAGGAGTTAGAGGAGTTGGTATTAATAGAATTAATAAGTATACTATTAGAAAAGCAACTCAGGGACTTGCTAACTATATTTTAGAGTCTACTGGTGAAATAGGGAAGAAAATGGGCGTTGCTATAGCTTATGATTGTAGAATTGGTTCTGAAGAGTATGCACTAAACGCTGCTTTGGTTTTAGCTGGAAATGGAATTAAAGCATATCTTTTTAAATCTCTTAGATCAACTCCTGAGCTTTCATTTGCTGTAAGAGAATTAAAGTGTATTGCTGGTATAGTTGTAACAGCTTCTCACAATCCACAAGAATATAATGGATATAAAGTTTACTGGAACGATGGTTGTCAAATAATTGAACCTCAAGCTAGTGGAGTTGTAAACAATGTTAATGCTATTGATTCTTTTGATGAAATTAAACTTTTAACTAAAGAAGCTGCTATTCAAGATGGACTTTTAGAATATATTTCTGAAGATATGGATACTAAATTTATTGAAGCTGTTAAAAAACAAATTATCCATAGTGAAATTCCTGGTAAAGAAAACTTTAAAATTGTTTATTCTCCATTACATGGAACTGGTGGAAGACCAGTTAAAAGAGTTTTTGAAGAAACTGGATTTAAATCAATCTATATAGTGGCTGAACAAGAACAACCTGACGGAAACTTCCCAACTTGTTCATATGCTAATCCAGAAGATCCAGCAGTTTTTAAGTTAAGTATAGCATTAGCGGATAAAGTTGGAGCTACACTTTGTATGGCAAATGATCCTGATGCAGACAGAATTGGTGTTGCAGTAAAGGATGAAAAAGGAGAATGGGTCTATCCAAATGGAAACCAAATTGGTCTTCTTTTAATGAATTATATTTTAGAAAATAAAAAAGATATACCTAAAAATTCAGCGGTTGTATCTACTGTAGTTTCAACACCTATGCTAGATGTTGTTGCTAAAGAAAAAGGAGTAAAAATTTTTAGAACTCTAACTGGATTTAAATTTATTGGAGAAAAAATAAGAGAGTTTGAAGAAGGAAAATACAACGCTACATTCTTAATGGGATTTGAAGAATCTTATGGTTATCTTGTAGGAACACATGCTAGAGATAAAGATGCTGTTGTATCTACTCTTTTAATAGCTGAGATGGCAGCTTATTACAATAGTATTGGATCATCGATTCCAAAAGAGTTAAAAAAATTATATGAAAAATTTGGTTACTATAGAGAAGGAATAATTGCTATTACAAAAAAAGGAAAAGATGGTGTTGAAGCTATTGGTAAAATAATGTCAACTCTTAGAGCCAACGTTTCTGATTCTTTACTTGGGAAAACAGTAATATCAAAAAGAGATTTTAGTCTTGGATACGAAGGATTACCAAAATCTGATGTTATTCAATTTGTATTAGAAGATAATACATATATTACAGCTAGACCTTCTGGAACAGAACCAAAAATAAAATATTACTTCTGTGTTGTTGGAAAAACAGAGACAGAAGCAAATGAAAAATTAATGAAAACTATGGAGGATTTCCAAGCTTTTATTGATTAAATCTTGGAGGTGCTTATGTTAAGCGGAATGTATATACATATTCCTTTTTGTCTTAATAAGTGCAATTACTGCGATTTTTTATCTTTTAAATCTACTGATGAAGAAAGAGAAAAATATGTGACTGCACTTATTAATGAAATTAATATGTATCCTAAATTTCCTCTTGAAACTGTTTATTTTGGAGGAGGTACACCCTCTTTATTAACTTCTGAACAAGTTAGTAGAATTTTAAGTAACTTAAATATTAAAAATAATGCTGAAGTTACTCTCGAAGTTAATCCAAAAACAGTTACACTTGAGAAATTTAAACTTTTTAAAAAAGCCGGAATAAATAGAGTTAGTATTGGAATACAAAGCTTTAATAATGAACTACTTAAAACTTTAGGTAGACTTCACTCTTCTTCAGAAGGAGATGAAGCTTTTTATTTTGCTAGAGAAGCTGGATTTGATAATATTAGTTTAGACTTAATGTTTTCTCTACCAAATCAAACTCTAGATGACTTAAAGTCTGATTTAAATCATCTATTTTCATTAAAACCTGAACACTTCTCTATATATTCTTTAATTTGGGAAGAGGGTACTGATTTCTTTACTAAACTTGAAGCTGGAATTTATAAAGAAACTGATAATGACTTAGAAGCATCCATGTATGAACTAATTATTGATGAAGCTAAAAAAAACGGATATATTCATTATGAAATCTCAAATTTCTGTCTTCCAGAAAAAAGAGCTATACACAATACTAAGTACTGGAAAAATGAAGAGTATCTTGGAATCGGAATTGGGGCATCTGGGTATTATCAAGATGTTAGATATAAAAATGTCTTAAAAATTCCTGAATATTATGCTAAAATATCTGATAACGTTAAACCTATTTTAGAAGAAGAGTTTGTAGATTCTGATGAAAAAGAAATTTATGAATATATTCTTGGTTTACGAATTATCCCTGATGGAATTATTCCTAAAGGAAAATATATAAATCTTTGCAATAATTTAGTTGACGAAGGATTTCTAATAAAAGAAAATTCTAGATATATTTTATCTAAAAAAGGTGTTCTCATGGCTAATGATGTTTTTAGTAAATTTATTTAATTATTTAGGAGGAAATTGTGGGAATTTCAGAAAATATTAATGATATCTTATTAGATATAAAAAAACTCTCTCCATATCCTGAAAAAGTAAATCTTGTTGCTGTCACTAAATATGTTGATATTGGGACTATAAAAGAGGTACTTAAAGGTGGTGCCCATATTTTAGGAGAGAATAAAGTTCAAGTTTTGACTAAAAAATATGAGGATCTTTCAAATTATTCTATTAATCACAAATGGCACTTTATTGGAAATCTTCAGAAAAATAAAGTTAAATATATTGCTCGTTTCATTGATATGATTCACTCTATTAATAAACTTTCTTTAGCTGAAGAGATTAATAAAAGAGCTAAAGAACATAATAGAATTATTGAAGTTTTAATAGAGATTAATCTTTTTCAAGAAGATAGTAAAGAGGGATATGATTACCAAGATTTTTTAAATGATATTCCTGCTCTTTTATCTCTTGAAAATATCAAAATTAAAGGTCTTATGACAATGGCTCCGTATACTGATAATGAAGATTTTATTAGAAATGGATTTAAAAAATTAAGAGAGTTAAAAGATGAATTAAATATTCTTTATTTCAATAATTCTTTAACTGAACTTTCTATGGGAATGAGTAATGATTATAAATTGGCTCTTGAAGAGGGAGCAACTCTTATAAGAGTAGGTAGTAAAATATTCGAATAAAATATGGAGGTATCAATGAAAATTACTAAATTCAAAAATGCTTTTAAAGATTTTACTGATAGTGTTGGACTTACTTTTGATCCTGATGAAGAAAATTATGAGGAGTATCAAGAGGAAAGTGAATTAGCTGCTCCTGCTCCTAAATTTGGATTAAATAATAGCAGCAAGGAAGATGTTGTTCCTTCTTTTAACAACACTATTCCTAAAGCAGAAATTAAAACACCAATCAACAATACTGTTCAAGAGGATTGCCAAACAATTTTTGTCAACCCAAAAAGTTTTGCAGAATGTAGAAAAATTGCAGATTATATAAAAAATGATAAAGTGGTTACACTAAATCTAGAAAATGTAAATGGAAAAGATGCACAAAGAATCCTTGATTTTTTAAGTGGTGCAATCAATATAAAAGAAGCTAAATGGATTCCTATTAGTAGAAATGTATTTACTTCTGTTCCTAAAAATATCAACTTCCTGTATGATGGAAAAAATGATTTAAAACAAAATACTTTTTTAGATATTGACCACGAATAATTAATTTATGGAGGTTAATAATGAAAGCATTAGCGCTTTTTTCTGGAGGACTTGATAGTGCTCTAGCAATTAAAATTATAAAAGATCAAGGAATTGAAGTTATTGCTCTTAACTTTGTATCACATTTCTTTGGTGGAAAAAATGAAAAGGCTGAAAATATGGCTAAACAACTTGGAGTTCAACTAGAGTATGTTAACTTTAGCAGTATCCACACTGAAATTTTAAAAGATCCTGTTCATGGTCGTGGAAAGAATATGAACCCGTGTATTGATTGTCATGCATTAATGTTTAAAACAGCTGGTGATCTTATGGAAAAATTTGGAGCTTCATTTATTATATCTGGTGAAGTTCTAGGACAAAGACCTATGTCACAAAACTATCAAGCTCTAGAAAAGGTTAAAGCTCTTTCTCCTGGTCTTGAAAATCTTATTGTAAGACCTTTATCAGCAAAACTTTTACCAGAAAGTGAGCCTGAAAAACTAGGATGGATTGACAGAAGTAAGCTTTTAGATATCCAAGGAAGAAGCAGAAAGATTCAAATGGAACTAATGGATAAATTTGGTATTGTAGATTATCCAACTCCTGGTGGTGGATGTCTTCTTACTGATCCAGCTTATTCAAAAAGACTTAGAATCTTAGAAGAGGATGGACTATTAGAAGATGAAAACTCTAATCTATTCCACCTTTTAAAAATCGGAAGATTTTTCAGATTCGAAAAAGGAAAGTATTTAATAGTTGGAAGAGAACAAGAGGATAATTTAAAAATAAATGAATTTAAAGATTATGGTTCATTGTTTATTAGAGGAAAAGAAGTTCCTGGACCACATATGGTTGGATTTGGTAACCTTACACAAGATGAGATAGATTTTTCTTTAAATCTATTTTCTAGATACTCAAAAGTAAAAGGAACTACAGAAATAACTCTTTTACTAAATGGAAAAGATGTTACTATTCCTGCAGTTAATCTTGAAAATTTAAATGAAAAAATTAAAAAGTATCAAATTACTATGTAATTTTTAACAGCTAAGATATTTTCTTAGCTGTTTTTTTTCAATTTTTATTTTAATTTATTCAAAAACGTTATATAATTATTTTGTGTTCACATATACTAAATAATGTTAAGGAGGGGACAAATTATGAAGTTGTCCAGTTATCTTTCAGAAGATAAGATTATATCTAACCTAAAAGGAGAAACCTTTGAGGAACTTATTACAAATCTACTTAAGGAACTTGCTAAAACAAATAAACAAGTTAAAGTAGAACAAGAGATTATGAAAAAGGCTATTTTAAAAAGAGAAAGTGAAGCTTCCACGTATATTGGAAATGGTGTTGCAATTCCTCATGCTAGACTTGAATACTTTGATGATATCGTTGTTTCTATCGCGTTTCCTGAAAAACATGTGACTATGAAAAATGTAATGGGTGAAGAAGAACCTGTTGATTTTATTGTTCTTATTGTTGCTGATGTTTTAAAAAATAAAAATATACTTAAAATTATGTCTGGAATCTCTAGACTTTATCTTAAAAATAAAGATGTTTTCAAAGAGATTTTAAAATATAAATCACCTGAAAAAACAATTGAAATTTTAAATAAAATGAAAATTGAAATAGATCATAATATTACTGCTGAAGACTTATTTACCACATCTATACTCCCTGCTAAAGAAAATAACACTCTAGAAGATATTGCAAAAAGAATTATTATGGACAAAGTTTCTGGAATTCCAGTAGTTGATAACCATAATAACTTTTTAGGAGAAATTACCGAACGAGAACTTATTGCTTTTGGTATGCCAAAACATACTACTATTTTAAATGATTTAAGTTTTCTTACTGTGGGGGAACCTTTCGAAAATTATTTAGTAAATGAAAAAATAACAACTATAAAAGATTTATACAGAACAGAAGGAATCATTACAATTGATAAAGATGCTTCTCTTATGGAAATATCATATATATTTATGAATAAAGGAGTTACAAGAATTTATATTCTTGAAAATAACAAATATATTGGTCTTATATTTAGATCTGATATAATTAAGAAAATTTTACATATATAAGGAGAAAATTTTTATGTATTCAATTAAAGCAGTTTCTGAAATGGTTGGACTTTCATCCTATACAATCAGATACTATGATAAATGTGGTTTAATGCCATATATTGCTCGTAATAAAAATGGAATTCGTTCTTTTTCTCAAGATGATATATTTTGGATTGAAATAATTAAATGCCTTAAAAATACTGGAATGACTATTGAAGATATTAAATCCATTGTCGATTTAAGCTTAAAAGGAGATCATACAAAAGAGGAAAGATTAGCTATTCTTTTAGAGCATCGAAAAAAAATACTAGAACAAATTGAGGAGTTAAATAATAATTTAAAAAAACTTGATTTAAAAATTGCTTGGTATGAAAATAATTCTATTTCTTGCAAATAAATCTCTTGACTTAGAGTTGACTCTAAGGTTTATAATCTCACTAATTAATAATAGGAGGTTGATTTCATGTTAAATTTTAATTTTTATAACCCTACTCATATAGTTTTTGGAAAAGACACTTTAGATCAATTAAATACTTTAGTTCCTTTAAATGCTAAAGTACTAATAACTTACGGTGGTGGATCTGTTAAGAAATTTGGAACATTAGAAAATGTTATTAAAAACCTTCCAGGAAGAGAAATTTTTGAATTTGGTGGAATTGAACCTAATCCTCAATATGAAACTCTAATGAAAGCTGTTGATATTGCCAAAAAAGAAAATATAGATTTTCTTCTTGCTGTTGGTGGTGGATCTGTTATGGACGGAACTAAATTTATAGCTCTTGCTTCTAAATATGATGACAACTGCCTAAATCTACTAACTCCAGATTTTGATTTAGCTCCAGTTGATTCTGCAATTCCTTTAGGAACTGTTGTCACTTTACCAGCTACTGGATCTGAAATGAACAATGGAGCTGTTATAAGCCATAAAGGATTAAAAGTTCCCGTTTTCAGCATGCATACATTTCCAAAATTTTCTATACTTGATCCTACGTTAACATTTACTTTACCTAAAAATCAAGTTGCTAATGGTATTATCGATACTTTTATTCATACTGTTGAGCAATATGTTACTTATCCTGTAGATGCAAGATTTCAAGATAGAACTGCTGAAGGAATTTTAAAAACGCTTATTGAAATTGGTAAAACAACAATTGAAGAGCCAGCTAACTATGATGCTCGTGCTAACCTTGTTTGGTGTGCTACTATGGCTTTAAATGGATTAATTGGTGCTGGGGTTCCTCAAGATTGGACTACACATATGATTGGTCATGAAATTACTGCTATGTTTGGAGTTGACCATGGAAAAACTTTAGCTGTACTTCAACCAGCTATATGGGAAGTTAGAAAAGAGAAAAAGAGAGAAAAATTAATTCAATACGCTGAACGTGTTTGGAATATTGAAGAAGTTAACAGTGATTTAAAAATTAAACAAGCTATTGAAAAAACTCGTTTATTCTTTGAAGAACTTGGAGTTAAAACTCATCTTTCAGACTACGGTATAACCGCAGATAAAATAGATGATTTAATTTTAGCTTTAGAAAAAAATCATAGAACTTCTCTATCAGAAACTGAAGATTTATCTTTAGAAATAAGTAGAGAAATTCTTGAAAAAGCATTATAATATTTTAAGAGGCTGAGAAGTTTTTCTCAGCCATTTTTTAAAGAGGTGATTATTTTGAAAATAGATTTACTACAAGAAGCTAACCGTTGCTTAAACTGCAAAAAACCACTTTGTAAAATACATTGTCCTATATCAACAGACATACCTAATATTATAAATTTATTTAAAGAAAATAAAATAGATGAAGCTGGAGAAATTTTATTTACAAATAATCCTTTATCTATATTCTGTTCTATTGTATGTCCTCATGAAGATCAATGTAAAGGTCATTGTATAAAAGGAATCAAAGAAACTCCTGTTGAGTTTCCTCTTATTGAAAAAGAAATATCTACTGAATATCTTTCTAAATTACCTTTAAATAAAAAAGAAGATAAAAAAATAGATATAGCTATTATAGGTGGAGGACCTGCTGGTATTACTTCTGCTATTCTCTTAGCTAAGGAAGGATTTAATGTTACTATATTTGAAGCTTTTTCTAAGTTAGGTGGTGTCTTAAGATTTGGTATTCCTGAATTTAGACTATCTAGGGAATTAATGGATACTTTTGAAAAATATCTTTTAAATTTAGGTATTAAAATAAAATATAATACTTTAGTTGGGCCTACTCATACTATTCAAAATTTAAAAAATGATGACTTTAAGTATATCATCATTACAACTGGTGTTTGGAATCCCAAACCTATGGATATAAAAGGAGAAACTAAGGGAAATGTTCACTATGCTATTAACTATCTTGTTTCTCCTGAATCATATAACCTTGGACCTAACGTTTTAGTTATTGGTGGAGGTAATGTTGCTATGGATGCAGCTAGAGTTACTAAAAGATTAGGTAGTTCTGTAACAGTCATGTATAGACGTGGTGAAGAGGATATGCCCGCTACTAAAGTTGAAATAGCTGAAGCTAAAGAAGATGGTGTAAATTTCAAATTTTTCTATGCTCCAAAAGAGATTTTAGATGATACTATGATTTTTCTAAGAACTGAATCACATACTGATGAAAATGGAAGAAAAAAACTTATTACTTTAGAGGATAGTGATATTGCAATCCCTTATAGCTCAATTATTGTTGCTGTTAGTCAAGGGCCTAAAAAAAATATTGTCTCTTCTGAAGATAGAATTAGTCTTGAAAAATGGGGAACTGTAATTGTTAATGATAATTTTGAAACAACTTTAGAAAATGTATTTTCTTGTGGCGATGTAGTAACTGGTCCTAAGACTGTTGTTGCTGCTGTTAATGATGCTAAAAAAGTAGTTACTAATATCTTAAAAAAAGAGGAGTTGATTTAATCAACTCCTTTTTCTTATCTCTCTGTTCTGTTATATTCTTCTAATGCTCTTCTTAAAATTATCATTGAGTTTTCTATATCATCAACACTTGTACAGAAAGAAAATCTTACTTCATTCTCTCCTTTTCCTTCACTTTGATAAAATCCAGGACCTGGAGCTAATAATAGCGTTTGATTTTCATAAGAATAATCTGTCAATAACCATTTTGCAAATTTCTCTGCATTATCTATTGGTAATTTTGCAAAAGCATAAAATGCTCCATGAGGCTTATAACATACTACTCCTGGTATTCTATTTAAATATGAGAATAATAAATCTCTTCTATTTTGATATTTTATTCTTACATCTTCTAAATAGTTATCCATTGTATTTATTAAATTTGATGCTGCATGTTGCTCAATTGTTGAAACACAAAGTCTAGCTTGACTAAATTTCATTATACAACTCATTAGCTCTTTATTTTTACTAGCTATTAGGCCTATTCTTGCTCCACACGCACTATAGTGCTTAGATATACTATCTACTAGTATCACTCTATCTTTTACATCATCTAATTGCATAAAAGATGTATAAGGAATATCATCGTAAACAAATTGTCTATATACCTCATCTGCTATTATATATATATCTTTTTCCTTAGCTATTTGTGCTATCATCTCAATCTCATCTTTTGTATAAACAGTTCCTGTTGGATTAACAGGATTTGATAGCATTATAGCTCTTGTTTTGTCTGTTATCAAAGACTCAATTTTTTCCTTTGACGGTAAATGAAAACTAGTTTCTATTGTTGTTTCAATAGGCACTACCTCTGCCCCTGCAAACTGGCAAAAACTTGTATAGTTTGAATAAAAAGGCTCTGGTATTAATATATTATCTCCCTCATTACATATAGCCATTAAGATAAACATAATAGCCTCACTACCACCTTGAGTTATTAATAAATCCTCTTCTTTTACATTAATTCCCATCTTTTGGTAACTTTTAGCAAAACTTTCCAATAGTTGTGGTATTCCTTGTGAATGAGAGTATTTAACTATTTTCTCTTTATAGTTATGTAATCCTTCAAAAAATGAATCTGGTGTCACTACATTTGGTTGTCCTATATTTAATTTATAAACTTTTATTCCTTTTGCTTCTGCTGCATCGGCCAGAGGAATCAACTTTCTTATTGGTGAAAAATTCATTTCTAATGCTCTTTTTGATAATTTCATTTTGTTCCTCCTAGCTTTATATTTGTATATTATTTTAAATTTTTTTTTTAATTTTCTAAATATGATACGATATTTTTTTAACAAAGTCAACTATTCATTTATAAAAATAGGAGCAGAATTAATCTGCTCCATATTTTCTACACTCTATTTTCCCCAAGTATCAGGAGTTTTATTCCACTTTAAAGCTATTTCAGCTTCTTCTGAATCTATATAATTTTCCTCTGTCGCAACATTAATTAACGAAGCAAAGTTTGAAAGTGTAGTCCAAGGAATATGATCTTGTTCGAAATTTTTATATGCCTTTTCAAACTCATATGAGAATATTGCTAGTACTTCAACATCAATAGCCCCTGCTTCTCTTGCAGCTGCTACAGCTTTTATTGAGCTTCCTCCTGTTGATATTAAGTCCTCTATTATTATTACTTTTTTACCTTCAAATTCAGCTCCTTCAATTTGTCTTCCTGCACCGTGAGCTTTCTTTTCTCCTCTAATATAAGCCATTGGTACATTCATCTCTTGAGCTATAAATGCTGCCCATGGAATTCCTGCTGTTGCTGTTCCTGCTACAATATCAAACTCTTTTTCTTTTAAAACTTCTATAAAAGCATCTACTACAACTTGTCTTTCTTTAGGGAATCCTATCATTTTTCTGTTGTCACAATAGATTGGACTTTTTATTCCTGATACAAAAGTAAATGGATCTTTTACACTTAATCTAACTGCCTCTGTTCCTAATAATGATTTTGCTATATTTTTTTCTCTAGACATTTTTATAATTCACTCCTTCTCCAATTTTTTCTATAAAATTTTTACCATCATAAACAAGATGACCTCTTACCATAGTTAATAGTACTTTTCCCCCTCCTACTATTCCACTATAAGGTGTCCATCCACATTTTGAGATTACATCTTCATTTTTTATAATCTCTTTATTACTTAAATCTACTACAACTAAATCTGCATCATATCCAATTTCTATCTTCCCTTTTCCAAGAATCCCAAATATTTTAGCTGGATTTTCTGACATAACTTTTTGTAAAGTTTTCATGTCTATTTTTTTATTTAATTCTTTTAACATCATCTCTAAGGAATTCTCCACCCCTGGTATTCCATATGTTGTCTTAGAATTTTTTTCCTCTAAAGTATGTGGTGCATGATCAGTTCCTATTGTATCAATAGTTCCATCCTCTAATCCTAACCAAAGAGCCTCATTGTCCTCTTTGCTCTTTAGTTCTGGCTTCATTATAAGTAATGAGTTTGCCATACTTGAATCTAGAAATAAATGATGTGGTGCTACCTCTCCATATATTTTCAATCCCTCTTTTTTGGCAGCTCTTAACTTTTCAACTTCACTCTTTTTAGAAAGGTGGCATAAATATAGTGGTTTTCTAAATTTTCTAGCTAAATCTATAGCCTTATCTACCATCTCTTCCTCTGCGTGAACTGATATTATTTTAGATTCTTTAAATAAATTTTCTAAAACTTTCTCCTCTTCCACTAACATATCACCTGTTGACATATTCAGAAATATTTTAGTTGAAGCTACTCTGTCTCTTACTTTTTTTATCTCTTCACTATTATCTAATTTACTTCCCCCAAAGTGAAATCCATAGTCTACATAACTTTTATTTTTAGAATTGCTCTCTTTAGCATCTAAAATCTCTTTTGTTGTTGTATTTGGAACTGTATTTGGCATATCTATAAATGTTGTTACCCCACCCTTGGCACATGCTTTACTTCCTGTTTCAAAATCCTCTTTATAAGATAATCCTGGATCTCTCATATGAGTATGCACATCTATTACTCCAGGTAAAACCCAGTTTCCATCCATATCTATAATCTCATCTATATCTAGTTCTTCTACTTCCGAGCATCTATATATTTTAGTAATCTTTCCTTTTTCTACTAAAATATCCTTTATGTCTTCTTCCCCATGATATAAAACTCTACAGTTTTTTAACAACATAGGCTTCCCTCTTTTACTCCCTCCTCTATTTCAGCTAATACTTTTTTAGCTGCTTCTACAGGATTCTCATTTTTAGTTACTGGTCTTCCTACAACTAGATAATCACATCCATTTAATATTGCATCTTTAGGAGTCATTATTCTCTCTTGATCATTAGCAACTGACCATTTAGGTCTTACTCCAGGACATACAGTTTTAAAGTTTTCTCCACATAACTCTTTTATAGCTTTTGCTTCCCACGGCGAACATACAATTCCATCCATTCCAGCTTCTTTTGTTAATTTAGCTAAATTTAAAGCTAATTCTTTTAATGTTAATTCACTTTTAAAAGTCTCTTTTAATCCCTCTTCTGAAAAACTTGTTAAAATTGTTACAGCAATTGATAGTATTTCTGGATTTATCTCTTTTACTCTCTTTGCAACTGATTCCATCATAGCTCTTCCACCACTTGCATGTACATTAAACATGAATACATTTTGTTTAGCTGCAAATAATGATGCCATTGTTGTTGTATTTGGAATATCGTGGAATTTTAAATCTAAAAATACTTTTTTACCTTTTTGAGTAAGATATTCTACCATCTCTCCCTTTGAGTTTAAAAATAGTTCTAATCCTACTTTATAGAAAGAAACTGTTTCTCCTAAAATCTCAACTATATTCTTAGCATCCTCCATATTTGAATAATCTAATGCTATTATTAATCTATCTTTAATATTCATTTTTCCTCCAGTATTTTTATCTATCTCTTATCGATTTAATTGTGTGCTGCTCCTACAATCTCTTGTATATTATCTAATCCATTCTCTTCACAAAATTTTTCTAATCCCTCTTTTATTTCAACTGGTAAAATTGGATTTGAGAATAATCCTGTTCCTAATGAAACCATTGTTGCTCCTGCCATCATAAACTCTATTGCATCCTCAGTAGAAGAGATTCCTCCCATTCCAACTATTGGTACATTTACATTTTTATATACTTGATATACCATTCTTAAGGCTACTGGTTTTACTGCAGGTCCTGAGAACCCACCAAAAGTATTTCCTAATACAGGTTTTCTTTTTTTAATATCTATTGCCATTCCTAGTAAAGTATTTATTAAAGATACTGCATCTGCTCCATTCTCTTCTACAACTTTTGCTATATGAACTATATCCGTTACATTAGGTGATAGCTTTACAATTAAAGGTTTTGTTGTTACTTCTCTAACAGCTTTTGTTACAGCTCCAGCTACCTCAGGCTTAGCACCAAATGCCATTCCTCCATCTTTTACATTTGGACATGATATATTTAATTCTATCATATCAACTTCTGGAATATTTTCTACTCTTTTAGCTATTTCAACATATTCCTCTATTACTTTTCCATTTATGTTAACAATTATTGGAGACTCAATTCCAGATGATTTTATATTTTTAACAATTACGTTTTCAAAATAATCAATCCCTGGATTCTCAAGACCAACACAGTTTAGCATTCCTCCTGGAGTCTCTGCTATTCTAGTTCCATAGTTACCATCTCTAGGTTCCATTGTTATTCCTTTTACTACAATTCCTCCTAAAACATTTGGATCAAAATAATCCTTATATTCCAATCCAAAACCAAAACATCCTGATGATGTTACCATTGGATTCTTAAACTCTTTACCTAAAAAATTTGTTTTTAATCTATTCATCTTTTCCACTCCCTTAGTTTCCACAGCTACACCCTGTATTTTCTTTAGGATTTACATCCACTATTATTTTTGAATCAAAAACCGGTCCATCATGGCAAACTTTTTTCATTCCATCTAATGTTTTTATTGAACATCCAACACAAGCCTTAACTCCACATGCCATTCTTTCTTCTAAAGATACTTCACAAAATACACCAGCTTTTAACGACGTTTCTGCTACTGCTTCCATCATTTTATGAGGTCCACAAGTTTGAACCATATCTATTTTTTCATCAGCTAAAACCCTACTTAAAACAGATATTACATTTCCTTTTTCTCCTAAGGAACCATCATCTGTTGTTATATATGTTTTTACTCCATCTAAATTTAAATTTTCTAATATATTTAAAGCTTCTTTCCCTCTTCCACCAGCTACAAATATAACTTCATTTTCTTTTTTTAACTCATCTATTAGTAATTTTGTTGGAGCAATTCCCATTCCTCCCCCAACAACAACACATTTTTTATTTTTTACTTCTGTTGTAAATCCTGTTCCTAAAGGTCCTTGGATATTTAAAATTTCTCCAGTTTCAAGTGCAGCAAACTCCTTTGTTCCTCCACCTTTTACTTCGTAATAAAACTCTAAAATATTTTTATCTTTATCTACATAATGAAGACTGATTGGTCTTCTTAAAATTCTTATTTCATTTTTTAGTTTTAACATAAAAAACTGCCCAGCCTTTGAATATTGAGAAGCCTTCTCAGATTCTATTTTCATTAAGTAGTAGTCTTCTCCAACTTTATAATTTTCTAATACTTTACAATCCTCTAAAAACATTTTTTCCTCCCAAATCTATCTTAAAATATTTTATTTTTTTATATCTCTATTACAGTAGTAACAATATTTATGTTCTTTATCTACAACATACTTATTTTCTGTTTCTTCAAATTTTGTAATACACTTTTCATTACTACAAATAATTTCAACTGATTTTCTAATATCTTTTTCTAGCATCTCACACTTTAATGTTTCTACTAATCCTAACGCTATTGAAAAAATCGCTTCTCTTGTTGGAACTCCATTTGCTGCTTGCTCAAAATATTTAGCATGCTTTGTTTCATCTAAATCTATTTTTATTTCATCTACTCTAGGTAACGGATGTAAAATTATCATATTTTCTTTACATTTATCTACAATACTTTCTTTATCTATAATATAAACTCCAGCTACTTTTTCATAATCTTCTTGATTATCAAATCTTTCTTTTTGAATTCTTGTCATGTATAAAACATCTATCTCTTTTAACACATCTTTATAGTCATTTAATATATGATATTTTATATTTTTTTTCTCAAGCTCTCTTACAATATACTCTGGTATTTGGATTACTTCTGGCGCTATAAAGTAAAACTCACAGTTAAACATCTCTAAAGCTTTTGTTAATGAATGAACTGTTCTTCCATATTTTAAATCTCCTACAAAAGCTACCTTTTTTCCCTCTATGCTTCCAAACTCTTTTTCAATTGTATATAGATCTAAAAGCGTTTGACTTGGATGCTCATTAGCTCCATCTCCAGCATTTATCACTGGTACTTTTGATATGTCCGCTGCAAAACGAGCTGCTCCATCTCTATTGTGTCTCATAACAATTACATCAGAATAAGCTTCAGTCATCTTTATTGTATCTCTTAATGATTCACCTTTTTTTAAAGAAGTGGCATCTGGTGAATCAAATCCTAAAACTTTAGCTCCTAATCTATAAGCTGCTGATGTAAATGATAATCTCGTTCTTGTTGAAGGTTCGAAAAATAAGCTTCCAACTATTTTATTTTTCAAAAGTTCTTCATTTGTTTTCTCTAACTCTTTTGCTACTCTTAAAACCTCTAAAATATCACCTTTTGTAAAATCTTTCATTGAAATAAAATCTCTCATTTTTCCTCCTTAATAATTTTAGTTAAAAAAAAAGGAATAGAAATTACAAATTAATGTAACTTCTATTCCATATATTAAAATCAAAATTAAAAGATAAAAATAATGAAAATAGTATTTTTTTCTTTTTTTCTTTTTTTAATCCAAAAATACTTAACAACTTTTTCACTTTTTATCCTCCCTACTTTTTTTACGCTTTGAAAAGTATATCATACCTTTTTAAATTTGTAAAGCAATATTTTTCAGTGTAGATAAGGCAAATTCTATCTCATCATCTGTATTAAAATATCCAAAAGAAAATCTTACTGTTCCTGTTTCATAAGTCCCAATAACTTTATGAGCTAATGGTGCACAATGAAATCCAGGCCTTACAAAAATACCAAATTCTTCATCTAAAATTTGTGCTAAATCTCCACTATCAATACCATCTATATTTAAACTCACAACAGGTCCTTGCTCTTTTGTTAAACTTTTATAAATTTTTATTTTCTTTATATCTTTTAAGCCATTTATAAATTTTTTAGTTAATTGATTTTCATGTTCTCTTATTTTTTCCAACCCTGTATCATTTATAAAATCTATTCCAGCTCCTAAACTTATTACTCCTGGAGTATTTATAGTTCCTGCTTCTAAAAGTTCTGGCATCTCTTTTGGCTGTCTTGAAAGTTTTGAAAAACTTCCAGTTCCTCCTTCTAAAAGAGGTTCTATTTTTACATTATCTCTCAAGCAAATTGCACCTATTCCCTGTATTCCAAAAAGTGATTTATGTCCTGTTAAACATAATATATCTATATTATGTTTTTCCATATCTATATATGAATAACCTGCACTTTGTGAAGCATCTAATATAAATAAAAGATTGTATTTTTTACATATTCTACCTATCTCTTCTATATTTTGAATAGTACCATTTACATTAGATATATGATTAATTACAACTGCTCTTGTTTCTGAAGTTATATTTTTTTCAATCTCATCATACGTATTAACAAAAGTTAATTTTATATTTTTTTCATCTTGCATATAGAATAACGGTCTTAAAACAGAGTTATGTTCAAAATTTGTTGCTATAACATGTGAATTTTTAGAAATTCCACCCTTTATTGCAAAATTTAGAGATTCTGTTGCATTAGCTGTAAATGCTATATTTAAACTATTTTTTACATTAAAAAACTTTGCTATTTTCTCTCTCACTTCATATATTTTTCTTCCAGCCTCTACAGCTTTTCTATGTCCTGCTCTTCCTGGATTTGCATTATATTCCCTCACACCTATCTCTAAAGATTTATAAACTACCTCAGGTTTTGGTGAACTTGTTGCTGAATTATCAAAATAATAGTTCTTCATACTTTTCTCCTCTTAAAAAAATAATAAAGAGAGGATTCCTCCTCTCTTTTATCTTAGTTTATTTTTGCAAAAACTTCAACTATATTGTATAAGTGATCTTTTATTCTTCTATAGTTATTTAAAATATCCATATAACCTGTGCTTAACATCGCTGGCATCACATTTTCTGAAACATGTTCTAAATGCTCTGCTCTTGCTCTTTTATACTCTTCTTTAATAAAAGTACATTTTTTTATTGTTGCTACAAATAAATCTCTATCTCTTAATTCATAAGCTCTATTTATATCTTCAAATAAATCCTCAACATTAGCATGTAATTGATTTAAAGTAGCTCTTTTGTACTCACTTAATTCAATTCCATTATCTTGCATTTTTTTCATTGTTTTAGCAATTCTTAATAAATAGTCACTTACAGTTTCATACTCATCACAAGTTTGTAAGTTTTCTCTAGTATCCTCAGTATTTGCATGATCTAATGTTCCATTTAAAATATGGAAGTTTACATCTGAAATCTCTTTTTGGAATAAATCTAAAGTATCTTCTAACTTTTCTATTTTTCCAACTTGATTATCTATCTTTTCTCTACCTGCAAGAACATTGTCTAATTTCATAAATATCTCTTTTATATGAGTTCCCATTGTTAGAATCTCTTTTTGTGTTTGTTCAACTACTACTGATGGTGTATCTGCCATTAAGATATCTAAATGAGTAACTCTCTCTTTTGCAACTGGTGAATCTGATTTTACTACTTTGCATAAGAAGTCCGCCAAATATCCAGTAAATGGTATAAATAAACACACATTTATAATATTAAACATTGTATGAGCTGTTGCAATTGCTGCAGTTAAATTATTATCCGGATCTAAAATATGCTCTAAGAATCCTAGATAGAACCTAAATATCGTTGTTGCCCATAAAACTCCAGCAATATTAATTATTGTATGCGCATAAGCCGCTCTTTTTGCATTTGCTGTAGCATTTAAAGATGCTAATAAAGCTGTTATTGTTGTTCCTACATTTTCTCCTAAAACTAGTGCTACCGCAGTTGGATAGTCAATTAATCCTTGCACAGCTAACGTTATTGTAATACCTAGTGTTGCTGAAGATGATTGAACAACAGCTGTTAATAATGCTCCTACTGCTGCCGCTTTTAATACTCCAAAATATGTATCTGCTGTAAACGCATGGAAAAGTGATACAAATTCTGGCATTGATCTTAATGGTTTTAAACCATCACTCATTAATTCTAATCCAAAGAATATAAGTCCTAATCCCATAATTGCCATTGCTCTTGTTCTAGCTTTTTCACTAGTAAAGAACATTGTTGAAATAGCTGCCGCTCCAGCCATTGGAAGTCCATATTTTCCTATTTTTAAAACTAGTATCCATCCAGTTATTGTCGTTCCTATATTAGCTCCTAGTATTACTCCTAGTGCCTGCTTTAATGTTAATAATGATGCATTAACAAATCCTATTGTCATTACAGTACTTACAGATGAAGATTGAACTAGCGCTGTTACAAACACTCCCATTCCTATTGCCATAAAACGGTTTGTTGTAAGCATAGCAAGAATTTTTTTCAATCTCTCTCCTGCCATTTTTTGCATTCCTTTAGACATGTTTTCCATTCCATATAAGAATAGACCTAGTCCTCCTAGAACCTTAAAAAAGATATCTAAGTACATTTTTCCTCCTAAATTTTACTTTTTTATTTTAATTTTTTGGTTAAATAGTCAATCTGGTAAATTTTAACACGTATTTTAATAAATGTAAAATAAAAAACCATTTTTTAACTTAAAATTTACACATTTTTAACATTAAAATAATTTTTCATAAAATAAAAAAAGAGGTGTTTTTTTTCACCACCTCTTTTAAACCTTATTTTTACTGATATTTACACTTATATTATTATATATTGTCAAAAAATTCTTTCGAATTTTTTTCAAGTTTAAATCCTGCTATTTTATTTACAATAATAGCTATAGCTCCATCTCCAGTTACATTACAAGCAGTTCCAAAACTATCTTGTGCTAAGTAAAGAGCAATCATTATTGATGTTAATGTTGGAGGGAATCCTAACATTGTTTCAATAATTCCTAATGCTGCCATAACTGCTCCTCCAGGAACTCCTGGTGCTGCAACCATTGTAACTCCTAACATTAGTATAAATCCAAACATTGTTCCGAAAGTTATGCTCATTCCATTTAACATCATTATTGCCATAGCACAACTTACTAATGTTATTGTACTTCCTGACAAATGTATTGTTGCACAAAGAGGTACAACAAATTCAGCAATACCTGTATTTACGCCATTTTCTTTTGTTTGATTCAGTGTTACTGGTATCGTAGCTGCTGATGATTGAGTTCCTATTGCAGTAAAATATGCTGGTAACATTGTTTTTAATAATCTAATTGGATTTGCACCTGCCATTCCTCCAGCTATAAAATAAAGTATTAAAAGTATTGTTATATGTAATAAAATAATTACAGCAAATACTTTAGAGAATACTGTTAATATTGTAGCAACTTGCCCAGCATAAGTCATATTTGCAAAAATTCCAGCTATATGTAGTGGTAAAAATGGAATGATTATATTTCTTATAATTCCTTCTACAACTTTTTGGAATTCATTCATTACATCTTTTATTGCATGTCCTTTTACTATCGCAATTCCTATTCCCAAAATAAAAGCCATTAATAATGCTGTCATTACATCCATTATTGGAGGCATATTTATTGTTAAATATCCTGATAATAATGCATGTTCTGGATTATCTGCTGTTTCTAGCATTGATCCTGTTTTTAAAATCATTTTAAATACTGCTGTATTTACAAAATATGTAAACGAACCTGCTAAAACTGTTGAAATGTATGCTATTGCTGTTGTTATTCCCAACAACTTACCTGCTCCAGTTCCTAAATCACCAATTCCAGGTGCAACGAATCCGATTATGATAAGCGGTATTGAGAATTTTAAAAAGTTTCCAAAAATACCATTAAATGTTGCTAATAATCTTATAGGTACCTCCATTCCTAACATACCTACTCCAATACCAATTATAATTGCTAAAATCAGTTTTGGTAAAAGACCTATTTTTTTCATTTTTTCTCCTCCCAGTATTTAACTTTGTTTATAAAAGAATCAATAATATATGTAATACTACATTTTTTTCGGATTTGCAAATATTTTTTATGTAAGTATCATTAAATTTGTATTTTTTATATATATGTAGTAAAATTAATATAAAAACTTAATTATATTAAGGTCAAGGATGTGAAATATGATAAAAGGTAATGTTGAAGGAGTTAGAGATTCTATTTTAGCAGAATTAGATACTATTTATAGTATGAGTGTTGAAAAAGGAAAACTTGTTAGTCCTGAAATTGTTGCACTTATAACTGATATAACTAGAGTTATAAATCGTGAAATTAGTGTTTCAATTGATAGAAAAGGAAAAATATTAGAAGTTGCTATTGGAGATAGTAATAGTGTTGAATTACCTATTTTAGAAATCTCTAGTAAAAAATTAAGTGGTGTTAAAGTTATTCATACTCATCCCAATGGATACTCTAAACTTTCTATGATTGATATTTCAGCTTTATTAAAGCTAAAATTAGATGCTATATTAGCTATTGGTGTAGGAGAAACTGAAATAACAGGTGTTAATATAGGATATTGTAAAATAGAAAATCAAGAACTAACTTATGAAGAGATCGAAAATTTATCTTTAGATAAAGTTATGTCTACAGATTATTTAGATAAAGTTTTAGAAATTGAATCTGAACTTAGAAAAAGTGATGTTATTGAAGATGATAGTGAATATGCTATAGTTGTTGGTGTGGACTCTGAAGAGAGTTTAGATGAATTGGAAGAGTTAGCTAGAGCTTGTGATGTTAATGTTGCCGGAAGAATTTTTCAAAAAATAAAAAGAATTGATAATATCTTCTATATTGGTAGTGGAAAAGTTAGAGAGCTAGCTTTACTTAGACAGATTAAAAATGCTAACTTAATAATTTTTGATGAAGAGTTGAGTGGAGTTCAGATTAAAAACTTAGAAGCTGTTACAGGATGTAAAGTTATTGATAGAACAATACTTATTCTTGAAATTTTTGCTAGAAGAGCTAGAACTAGAGAAGCTAAAATACAGGTTGAATTAGCACAACTTAAATATAGAAGTCAAAGACTTATTGGTTTAGGTAGTATCATGTCTAGAACTGGTGGAGGAATTGGAACTAAGGGACCTGGAGAAAAAAAATTAGAGATAGATAGAAGAAGAATTAAAGATGAAATTTTTGCTCTTAGACAAGAGTTAGAAAAAATAAAAAAAATTAGAGCTCTTCAAAGAACTAAAAGGGAAAGTTCTGGTATTCCTAGAGTTTCTTTAGTAGGATATACCAATGTAGGAAAGTCAACACTTAGAAATCTTCTTGTAGAAATGTATCCAAGTGATAATACTGTTAAAAAAGAAGCTGTTTTTGCTGAAAATATGCTTTTTGCAACTTTAGATGCTACTACTAGAACTATGGTTCTCCCAGATAAAAGAGTTACTGCTTTAACTGATACTGTTGGATTCGTTAGAAAACTTCCTCATGATTTAATCGAAGCTTTTAAATCTACACTAGAAGAAGTTATTTTTTCTGATTTACTTGTTCATTTAGTTGATGCTTCAAGTGATACTGTTGTTCAACAAATTAAATCTGTTGAAAATGTTTTAACAGAATTAGATGCAATTGATAAACCGACTATCCTTGCTTTAAATAAGTGTGATGTAGCTACTGACGAGCAAATTGAAAAATTAAAAGAATTATACAGCCATATGGATATTGTTGAAATTAGTGCTAAAAATGAAATTAATATTGATTTATTAATGGATAAAATTACAACATCTTTACCTAGAACAATGAAAAGGGTAGAACTTTTAATTCCATATTCAGATAGCTCAATTAATGCTTACTTACATAGAAATGCTATTATTGAAAGCGAATCTTACGAAGCTGATGGAACATTAATTATTGCTACTGTTAGTGATGAAGTTTACAACAAATGTTCTAATTTTATTATAAAAGAAATTTAAATCATTAAACTTTAGATAAAAAGCCAAAATTTTTGGCTTTTTATTTTTAAATTTTTTTTAAAAAATTGCATTGACATTTTTTTTATATTATGATACTATATTTTTGTGATTGCGGGAGTAGCTCAGTTGGTAGAGCGTCAGCCTTCCAAGCTGAATGTCGCGAGT
>NZ_CAMQXC010000023.1 GCF_947038635.1 uncultured Cetobacterium sp.
CAAAGGTTAAGATGTTGTAAAAAAATAAAAGCTATAGATCTCTCTATAGCTTAAAGGATAAAAATATTATTTTTTTTCAGTTTTTGAACCAAACTTTGTTTCCCAAGTAGTTAAAATACGCTCTTTATTAGCAGCAGCCCAAGAGAAATCATTAGCAATTAGTTGACTAATAGGGTTCTCTGGGAAACCTTTTGGCGGAGTAACGTTGATATCTCTAGAAACAATAGCATAAGATTTAGCATACATTTTCATAGCATCTTCTGAAATAGCCCAATCTAAAAATACTTTAGCTTCATCTTTTATATTCTTTTTATTTATTAGAGCATTAGCTTCAGAATCCCAACCAGAACCTTCACTAGGGAAATAAACATTTATAGGTGCTCCATCATTTTTTATTTTTATTCCAGGATATCCATAAGAGATTCCAATTGGATACTCTCCAGATGCAGCTGTTTTAGCTGGCTTAGAACCAGAATGAGTATAAACTCCCATATTATTATCTAAGTTAGCCATATATTCCCAAGCTTTTTCTTCACCTAAAAGTTGAACTAAGGCAGAAACTGTTAAAAAACCAGTTCCAGAAGAAGCGGGATTAGGCATAGAGATTAAACCTTTATATTCAGGTTTTAAAAGATCTGAAAAGTTCTTAGGTTCTTCTAGTCCTAATTTTTTCATTTCAATAGTATTAACTGAAATAGCTGTCATCCAAGCATTGTTTCCAACCCATTTTGGATCTTTACCTGTATTATCTTTAAATTTTGGATTTATTTTTTCAATATCTTTAGGAGAATATTCTTTTAAAAGATTCGCTTCATCTAAAACTAAAAGTCCAGTAGCAGCAGTTCCCCAGATAACATCCGCTTGTGGGTTGTCTTTTTCAGCTAAAACTCTTGAAACGATAACACCTGTTGATTCTCTTACAATATTAAGTTTTATATTAGGATATTGTTCTTTAAAAGATTGAAGATATTCTGGAATTTGCTCGTTTTCTAAAGCTGTATAAACTGTGATCTCCTTTGTTTTATTATCTTTAGATACAGGTTTTTCAGAGGAACCACAACTAGCTAAAAGTGTTGTTAAAACTAATGAACCCAATATTTTTTTATTAAATGTCATAAAATCACCCCATTTTTAAATTTAATTGTATTATACGTTATATATGTTAAGAGAAAATGAAAAATAGGTAAAAGACAAGTAAAACCAAAAAATAAAGAATAGAAAATAAATTTTAGTTTTTCCTAGAAAAAAAATGGAAATCAAGATATAATTTAAAGAAAAAACTATTAAATCATTTATAGAGAGGGGAATATGAACTATAAAGATATGAAATATGAGAAATTTGGATTTTTATATATCTATGATGGAACGAAAAGTTGTTGAGTTGATGGTACTGTGCTCCCTAGGTTAGAGGAGCTTTCTAAAGAATATAAAAATTCTAAATTTTTTCCAATAGATATAAAAAAGAATCCTGAAGTGTCAGGAGAATTCTTAGTTTTTGTAACACCCGTTTTAATTGTTTATTATGATGGGATGGAAGTTTTAAAAAATGTAAGATTTTTTTCTATTTCAGAAATAAAAAGTGAACTTGAGAAATTTTTAGAGAAAATCTTATAATTTCTAATTTTTTAAGGGGGGATTAATGAGTATAAAAAGGATACTTTTAGTTTTCTTTTTAAGTTTTAAATTTATAATTTCGATGGATGTATATATTCCTAAAACTCAAGAGGAGAGAGATAATCTTCAAAAATTAAGAGAAAAACAGCTAGTTTTAGGAGTAAAAACCAATTATTTTGCAGATGAAAAAATAGGCAATGAGTCATTAAATGATATTATAGAGGAGCTATTAAAAAGCTATTTACAACTAGATATAGAAATAAAAAAAGGAAGTTGGGATACATTATATACTGAGCTCCAAAATGGTAATGTTGATCTTATAAATTTTTTGACTAAAACAAGTGAACGAGAGAATTTTGCGGTATTTTCAAATAAAATTTTAAATGAAGAGTTGGTTATTGTATCTAAAGATAAAAACTTAAATATACCTGAAGATTTAAGTGGTGTTGAAGTGTATGTAACTAAAAGTAGTATATATAAAAAGTTTTTAGAAAGATTTAACTCAAAAAATGATTTGCAAATGAAGATTATACAAGTGAATAATATTAAAGATGTAAAAGATATTAAATATTTTGCAGATACAAATTTAAATACAATTGGAGAATCTAATAAGTTGAATATAAGTGGACTACCTGAAAGTTCAATTGGAATTAGAAAAGAGTATAAAGAACTAAAAAGTTTAATAAATAGCGCTTTAGAAGAGAAATATAATAAAAGAATAGAAAATTGGATGAAGAAACGAAGAGAATTGGTATTTAAAGATAAATTCTTAAATTCTTTGACATATAAAGAGAGAGAATACTTAAAAAATTTAGAACCTTTAAAAATAGCATATGGAAATATTGAAAATGTTAGTAATTATTCACCTGAAAATAAAAAATATGTAGGAGTTCTTCCCAATCTGTTAGATTGTTTATTTAGAAAGTTGAGCATTAATATAGCTCAAGAAAAAAGAACAGAGAAATTGGAATGGACAGATATCTATCAAAAATTTAGTGATGGAAAAATAGATGTGCTAACACTTTCTAAAACTGACGAGAGAGAAGAAAAATTTATATTTACAAAGAAAATATATGATTTAAATGTTTATCAAGTGGAAAGTCTAAAAAATATACCAAATAAAAAACAGATTGGTGTTATAAAAAATTCAATAGAGGAAAGTGTAGCTAAAGAACATTTTTTAAAAAATGATATAAAAATCTATTTAAATAGAGATAAGATGCTCTCAGATTTAAAGAATAATCGATTAACTGGGATACTATCATTAAATTCAGATATTTATGATAAGAAAAGATATAATATAAAAATATTAGAAAGTGTACCTATAAATTTAGCTTTAAACAAAGATCGAGTCGTATTAAGAGATGTTTTAAACAAGGCTATATTAGAGATGGTAGATTTAAAAGATATTCTTAAAGCTTCAGATTTAAATAAAAAGAAGGAAATTTTACAAGAGCAAGAAAAACATAAAGAGTTAGTTGTTATAATAATCTTAAGTTGTATAGGTTTATTAGGATTAGTAGCATACCAAAGCTTCAAAGTATTTACACATAAGAAAAAAAATAAAGAGCTATTAAAAGATGAGTTAACTGGTTTATATAGTCGAAGAGTATACAATGAGTTTTGTAAAAATAATAATAACATAAGTGGTTGTACTCTTCTTATGGATTTAAATAACTTTAAAATATTAAATGATACTTATGGTCATGATTATGGAGATCAAGTATTGGTTGAAGCAGGAAAGATTTTAAAAGAGGTTTTTAGAAATGATTATGTATTTAGAATATCAGGAGATGAGTTTTATATATTTTCTTGCTATTCAGCAAATATTAAATACAAGATAAAAAAATTAGAAACTCTTTTTAAAAACTCTGATTTAATGAAAAAATATAATATATCTTTTAGTTTAGGGTACTATCTAAAAAAAGAGAAGAACTCAATGGAATATGCTTTTAAATACGCTGATTTAGCTATGTATTCAGCAAAAAAAGAGAAAAAAGAATGGGCAAAAGAGGCTACATATGATTTTATAAAAAGTAATAAAAGAAAAAAAATAATTGAAACTATAATTAACTCATCAATTGAAAAGGAGTTTTACTCTGTTTTTCAAGAGAAGTTTGATTTAAAAAGTGGTGATATAATTGGAGCAGAAACACTAACAAGATGGGAAAATAAATTTTTAGGACATATTTTACCAGATGAGTTTATTCCAATAGCTGAAAATTTAGGATTAATTTATAAAATTGATTATAGAATAGCTGAGCAAGCAATAAAGAAAACTAAACAACTTCTAGATAAAGGCTATGTAGATAAGGAGTTTAGAATGTCTTTTAATATGTCTATAGAGACTCTTAAAAGAAAGGATGTAGTAGAATATATACTTCATCTTTTGAAAAAATACTCTTTAGATGGAAAAAATTTAGAGATAGAGATAACAGAAAGTACATTTTTAGAGGATGTAGAGGATATAATAATAAAGTTAAATCAGTTTAGAGAAAAAGGTATATATCTATCAATTGATGACTTTACAGCAGGATATTCTACAGTGGGCTTATTGACTATTTTACCAATAGATGTTGTTAAATTTGATAAGTCATTGATATCAAATATCAGTGATAGTAATAATAAAGGAAGAACTGTTTATTCAGGACTAACAAGCATGATAAAAAGTTTAAAACTTAAAGTTGTGGCAGAAGGAATAGAGGAAGAGGAGCAGTTTGAATTTTTAAGAGAGATAGGAGTTAGTTACGGACAAGGATATTATTTTGGAAAACCTGAAAAGGAACTAAAAAATGTTTAAAGGAGGTAAAAAATGGTAGAGGTTAAAGATTTTAAAGCAGGTGATTGCAATACTCTTTGGAATATAAATAGAAATGCATTTAGAAAAAGTTTAAAAAAAGAGAGTTATGAAGATTTTAAAAGTATAGTAGAGAACAGTATAGGTAAAGTTATATTTTTAGAAAATGAGATTATTGGAGCTATATTTTTAAAAGCACAAAATGATAGTGGAGTTTTTAAAGTTGAGAAGCTTTTTATAGCTCCAAAGTATCAAAATAGAGGATTGGGATATTTTATTTTAACTCATTTATCTGAAGAGGATAACTCTATAAAAAAATTAGAGTTAGATGTGGATGAAAGTAGTTTAAAAGCAAAAAAATTCTGTGAAAAAATGAAAAAAGAGATTTAGATGGTAATACCTTTTAACTTATTTCAAGTTTAGGAGGTAGAGTATGAAAATTTTTAAAATTTTAGGATTAGGTGCACTTTTATCAGTAACACTTTTAGGAAAAGAGATTGATGTTACTGCATATAATTGGGGATATGAACCAAAAGAGATTGTTTTAAAAAAGGGTGAGCCTGTAAAATTAACTTTAATAAGTAAAGAGGGAGATCATGGACTTGGATCAAAAGATTTAGGTTTTGATTTAGAAGCATCTCCTGGAAAAGCTCAATCAGTGGAAATAACACCTAATGAAGTTGGAGAATATACTGCTAAGTGCACTATGCCTTGTGGTTCAGGACATAAAAAAATGTTTTTAAAGATAAAAGTAGAATAAAAATGTAAAAGAGGTAGGAATGAAAGAGAAGATATCTGCTTTAGGGCAGTACATAGTAAAGCAAACAGGAAAGAATTTTAATTTTAAGATGATAAAACCAGATGGTTATTATAAAGGTGTTTTATTTTCTTATGGTGCAGATGATTATTTAGTTTCAAGTGATAGGGTGGAACTTTTAAGTACAATTGAGTTAATCTCTATTAAAACTTCAAAAGATTATCCAGCTAAATTAGTGAGAAGATATACTCACAGTAAGTTTGATAAAATTGGGAAGAAAAAAGAGGATACAATTGTAATAAATGGAGTAAAGTTTTATATTATAAAGCTATAGTTAGATTTAGTTGAAAAAATATAAAAGAGATGATATACTCTTTAAGAATTAAATTTATAAAAAAAGATGTTTGGGAGATCCATCTGTAAAAAAAACCAGCAAGAGGCTAGGTTTATTCTAGCCTTTTTTGTTTGTGTGGATCCCAGAAAGGGAGAGGTTATGAAAAGAATAATTATTGATTGTGATCCAGGAATTGATGATTCGCTGGCACTGATTTTAGCACTGAAATCACCAGAGCTAGATGTTGTTGGAATTACTATTTGTGCTGGAAATGTTCCAGTGGAACTTGGAGGAGTTAATGCTTATCGAGTTTTAAAGTTGCTAAAAAGAGAGGATATTCCTATTTACTTAGGGGATAATAGTCCAATTAAAAGAGATTTGGTAACAGCTCAAGATACTCATGGAGATGATGGTGTTGGAGATATTTTACCAGAAGTTGTCATTCCAAAAGATGCTATTAAATTAGGAGCTGTGGATTATCTTATTAAAGCTTTAAAAGAGAATGATGATATATCTGTAATAGCATTAGGTCCAATGACAAATTTAGCTAAGGTTGTGGAGAGGGAAAGAGATATTTTGAAAAGAGCTGAAAGAATTGTTTCCATGGGAGGTGCTTTTAGAACTAATGGAAATTGCTCTCAAGTAGCTGAATTCAATTATTGGGTTGATCCAGAATCTGTAAATATTGTTTTTGAAAACGTAGATAAGCCAATAGAGCTTATTCCACTAGATGTAACTAGAAAAATAGTTTTAACACCAAACTATAGAGAGTATCTAAAGCAGATGAAAAATGAAATAGCTGATTTTATTTACAATATAACAGGATTTTATGTTGATTTTCATTGGATGCAAGAAAGAACTTTAGGATGTGTTATAAATGATCCTTTAGCAGTAGCTTATTTTATAGAACCAAGTTTATGTAGTGGAGTTTTAACTCACTTAGAGTGTGTTGAAAATGGAAGGGCCATTGGGCAAACACTAATAGATATTGGAGATTTTTATAGAAAAACACCAAATGTATTTATAAATACAGGGGTAGATGAGAAAAGATTCTTTGAACTTTTCTTTCATAGAGTTTTTCCAGAAAATAAAAAAGATAATGAAATAGTGTTAAAGGGGTATTAATATGATGATGAATGAAATGTTATTACAAAATGAGATGTTATGGATAATAAAACTATTTTTAAGTTTTATAATTGTTTTAGGTGCTTATAAGTGTTTTGGAAAAACTGGACTTTTTATTTGGATTCCAATATCTATGTTTATAGCAAGTGTTGAGGTAATGGTTTTAGTTAAACTGTTTGGGCTACATGCATCACTGGGAAATATACCTTATGCTAGTGCATTTTTAGTTACAGATATACTCTCTGAAAAGTATGGAGAAAAAGAGGCTAAGAAAGCTATATGGATAGGGTTTTTTACCAATATAGTTATAGCGTTTATGATAAACTTTGCACTTATGTTTACTCCTGAAGCTGATGGATTAGAGATGCATAGTAATCTAAAATCAATTTTTGGATTGTTCCCAAGATTTATGATAGTTGGGCTGGTGTCTTATGCAATATCTCAACATGTGGATATATATCTATATAAGATTTTAAAAGAAAAGTTTCCAAAGCACCTTTGGATTAGAAATAATGGAAGTACTATGGTAAGTCAATTGGTGGATAATATTTTATTTACAACTTTAGCCTTTACGGGGATTTTCTCTTTTGAAGTTATGTTTGAGATATTTTTAAGTACTTATATATTAAAATGGATAGTTGCAGCTATGGATACACCGTTTTTATATTTAGCGACTAAGATGGATTCTAAGAAGAGTTTATGTTAAAATGTATAGGTAGTAAAAATCAAATTTAAAAATAGAAGTAGGTTAAAGAGAATGAGAGATATAGATTTTTTTGAAAAAATAAGTTGTGGAGCATTGATATGTAAAAATGATAAATATTCTACTATATTAAAAGCTAATTCAGCATTTTATAAAATGGTAGGATATACAGAAGATGAAATGAAAAAAATACATAAGAACAGATTTTCAGAGTTAGTAGTTGATGACTTAACTGAGATTTTAGAAAAAGTAAATCAAGCTGTAGGTTCTGAAAAAAAGTTGGATTATGAGTATAGAATAAAAAATAAAGATAATAAAATTATGTGGATACACGATGTAGCAACTTATGATGAGGAAAATAATCTATTTCATGTAATAATAATGGATATAACTTACAGAGAAGATGAGTTAAATAGAGTACGTAAAAATTTAGAAAAAGATTTATTGTCTAATCTGTTAAATAGAGCAGCTTTAGAAAAAAAAGTAAAAAATAAGATAGATAAAAAGATGTTTGGAATACAGTCTCTTATAATAATTGATTTAGATAATTTTAAGTGTATAAATGATAATATGGGACATCAAAAAGGAGATGAAGTTATAAGTTTTATTGGAACGAAACTTAAAGAGATATTTCATAAAGAAGGAATAGTGGGCAGACTAGGTGGAGATGAATTTGCTGTATATTTAGAAAATATAACTAAGAGTGATTTAGAAGTTTATTTAAAAAGAATGATCGATGAATTAGAAATAACTATTGAAAAAATAAAAATAAAATCTACTATTGGAGTAGCTTACGATAAAAATGGTGGGTGTAATTTTAAAGAGTTATATAAATTAGCTGATTTTGCATTATATGCTTTAAAGAAAACTAGCAAAGGAAGTTATTTGATTAAAGAGAATTAGTATTTTAAAGATTAAAAAAAGTTTTAAATTCAATCATTTGTTGTAAATGTTTCTTATACGGGGTATAATATAAGTAAAATCAAAAAATATTTGATTTTTTTGGAGGTACCAATGAAATCTCACTCAAAATTAAACTGTCCAGAAATTATTTACAACGAATTAGAGCAATTTATCCATTCTAAAAGTTATGTTTTTTTAACAAGAAAATTAGATCATAATATACAAATAAGAAAATACAATATTAATGATTCTTTTGAAACTGTTGCAAAATATATAGACTTACACGGTGGAAAAATTGTATATGGAGTATCGATTTTAGAGTCAGATATTCTTTTTGAAAAGCAAGTTTTTGCTGTATGGGAGTCGCCAGAGAATACTCTTCACCATGTGACAAGAGGTTCTAATATGAGGATTATGTTTGTTCCAAATGAAAATCCATATGATGTTCCAGAAGATTATGTTAGTGATTTTTATAATCTTTTCTCTACGAAAGAGAAGAGTTGCATAGAGGAGTTTATAGCTAATAAAACACGTTTTCAAGAGTTGATGTCAAAAACAACAAATTCTCTAACAGAAGATGAAATGAATGATATTTGTCGTTATGGAAACCTATCTGCTCTAGAAAGAATTACTAATAAAAAAATAGAGAAAGATTTTGACTTGAAAGACAGAATCTTGAATAGAATTAAGAAATAGAGGTCTCTTGAAGATTTTTTAAAAAAAAATAAAAAAGTTTCTAATATCATTTTTTATCAAATGGTGCTATAATGGTGCTAAAAATATTGCTTTAGAATGATGAAAGTTATTTTTGGAAATTAAGGGGAAAATATAAAAAAGATTAAAAAGGCTAATTTTTATCAAAAAATTAGCCTTTTTTTGTCTTTTATAGGGGGAGATAATGAAAAATATATTTTATTTGGATAATGCATCAACATCTTATCCAAAATTTGAAAGATTATATAGAGAAACTATGTCTATTTATCAAAACTTTGGGGTTAACTTTTCAAGAAATAGTTCTAGTAAAAGTAAGGGTGCAAAATCTATAAAAGAAAATTTAATAAAAAATATACAAGACATTTTTACTACAAAAAATGAAGTAATACTAAATTCATCTGCTACATTTTCATTAAATGAGATTATATTGGGATTAAATTATGCTAATATAAAAACAGTTTACATATCACCTTTTGAACACAATTCAGTTTATAGAGTTTTAAAAAAAATTACAAAAGAAAAAAAAATAGATTTAAAAATTTTAAAGTTTAGTGGATTTAACTTAGATTTTGAAAATATGAGACTTCAATT
This sequence comes from uncultured Cetobacterium sp., assembly GCF_947038635.1. Classification (GTDB taxonomy): domain Bacteria; phylum Fusobacteriota; class Fusobacteriia; order Fusobacteriales; family Fusobacteriaceae; genus Cetobacterium_A. The sequence goes on from NZ_CAMQXC010000023.1 coordinate 9,539, forward strand.
TATGTCAAAAAAACCCGATTTAATAATATGCAATCATGCATCAAATGTTTTTGGAAATATTTTACCAATAAAAGATATATTTGAAGAGGGGAAAAAATATAATGCTATAACAATTTTAGATGCAACTCAAACTGGAGGAGTACTGGATTTTACTGAAATATCCACTTCTTCAGATTTTATAGTTTTTGCAGGACACAAAAATTTGTATGGACCTTCTGGAATAGGCGGATATATTTATAATAAAAAAATTTTTCTATCTCCACTGTTATATGGTGGTACAGGAATTAATTCTGAAGATGAAGATATGCCTGAAGAGCTTCCAGAGAGATTTGAGGCAGGAAGTCCAAATATTTTAGGAATAATTGGTCTTAAGATATCAACTGATGAACTTTTGAAAATTGGAATGCAAAATATAAAAAAAAGAAAGCAAGAAAATATAAAAGCTCTATATTATCTTTTAGAAGAGTATTCATATGATTTAAAAATTTTATCAGACAAAGAGAATAATGTGGGAGTTATATCAATAGAAGCTAATGATTATACACCACAAGAGTTAGAAAGTATTTTCAATGATGAAGGAATAGTAACTAGAAGAGGTCTTCATTGTGCTCCTTTAGCTCATAAACATATGGGAACTGAAAAAAATGGGACGTTGAGATTATCAGTTGGATATTTTAATGATGAAGAGGATTTGGAGAAATTAAGAGAGGTTTTAGAAAGTATATTTTAGGAGAGTCTATGAAAAGTTAAAAGAGATAAAAGAGAAATATGAATTTTTAAAAATAGAGTTTACTAAGGTATTAAAATCTGAAAATAATTTAATAAATTTATTGGCAAAATTTCATTTAAAATTACAAATTGATGAGATTGATTTAAAAAAATTGAACTTTTTTATAAAAAACTTATAAATGAAATATATATAAATAAAAATATGGCAGATATCTTATTTTAAAAGGAAAGGATGAAGATGAATTCATTTGAAACATTAGATTTAAAAACATCATACAGAAGTGATAATGATGATATTTATTGTGATTTTTTTGAAAAATGTTTAAAAAATTCAATTTCTTATGATCGAGCTGTAGGCTATTTTACAAGTGATAGTTTGTGTTTGTTATTAGAAGGAATAGAGAATCTTATAAAAAATAATGGTTTAATGAGAGTTGTAACATCTCCTAAATTATCTGAAAAAGATTTGGAAAATATAAAAAAAATAGATGATATAGAAGTAATTAATTTGAAAATAGAAAAAGAATTGGAAAAATTTTATTCTGGAAAAGAAGAAGATATTACAAAGATATTTTCTTGGTTACTTAGTAAAAATATACTTCAATTAAAGATAGCTTATCAAAAAAATCATTTTGGAATATACCATGAAAAATTTGGAATATTCAGAGATGAAGAGGATAATAAGATAGCTTTCTCAGGGTCAGTTAATGAAACTATTGGAGGAATGAGTAGAAACTTTGAATCGATAGATGTTTATTCATCGTTAGATGGAAAAAAGGACTTAGAAAGAATAGAAAATAAAGAAAAGGATTTTGAAAAACTTTGGGCTAATGAAACAAATAAAATTGAAGTAATTGATTTAAGCGAAGCAATAAAAAAAAATATAATTTCAAAAGCTCCAACAGATGAAGAAATAAAAGTAATTCTAAATAAAAAATATAAAAAAAATTTATTAAAAGGTTTATCTAAGCCTGAATGGTTAATGGTTAGAGAGTATCAAAGTGAAGCTTTTAAAAATTGGAAAAATAACAGCTTTAAAGGAATATTAGAGATGGCAACTGGAAGTGGAAAAACATTAACAGCTTTAAATATAATGACAGAAGTATCTGAGGAAAAAAGAATGTTTTTCATAGTAGTTTGTCCTCAAACATATTTGGTAAGACAGTGGTCAGAGGAAATTAAAGAATTTGGGATAAAATCTGTAATTTGTAATTCAGAAAATAAAAATTGGAAAGATGAAATAAATAGAAAACTGTTTTTACTAAATGAAAATCAAGAAGATGCTGTAGTTGCAGTTGTGACAAATAAGACATTACAAAATATATCTTTTTTAAGAGCAATAAGAAGAATAAAAAAGGAGATTATGATAGTAATAGATGAATGTCATAATATTGGAAGTTCTAGTTTTGAAGATTTTTTAGAAAAAGAAGAGTTAAAAAAAATATCTATGAGACTGGGATTATCAGCAACACCAGATAGACAAGGCGATCAAAAAGGAAATGAAATTATAGAAAAATATTTAGGAAATGTTGTTTTTCAATTTTCTTTAGAAGAGGCTATAAAGGGTGGGTTTTTAACAAATTATAAATACTATCCTTATTTTGTTACTCTAACAGAAGAAGAAGAGAGGGAATATATAGAACTGAGTAAAAAAATATCCTCAATGAGTTTTTCCAAATCTTCAAATATAAAGGATAAGAAAAAAGAATCAACTCCTTTAGAGATGCTGTTATTTAAAAGAGCTAGATTGTTAAATTTAACAAATAATAAAATAGATAAATTATTAGAAATTATCGATGAAGATAGTTTTAATAATTTAATATATGTTGGAGCTGGAAAAAGTAAAAATGAGTATGAGAATAACGAACAAAAATTTATAGATAAAACAATAGATATTATATCGAAAAAATTAAATTTTAAACTTATGAAATTTACATCTCAGGAATCGAAAGAGGAGAGAGAAGAGGTAATTGGAAAATTCGTTAAAAAAGATATAAATGCAGTTGTAGCTATAAAATGTTTAGATGAGGGAATAAATATTCCATCAATAGAAAGAGCTTATATTTTGGGAAGTACAGGGAATTATAGAGAATATGTTCAAAGAAGAGGAAGAATATTAAGAAAAGTAGATGGTAAAGATATAGCAGAAATACATGATTTTTTAATTGTTCCTAGAAGTTATGAAAATTATGAGCCGATACAAGATTCTGATTTCAACTATGAAAAGAAATTAGTTGAAGGAGAATTGAAAAGACTTCAAGAATATAACTCGTTAGCTTTAAATAAACATAGAAATGAAAGTGAATTAAAAAAGATAAAAGAATTTTATGGAATATAGAGGAGGCTAAGATGAATTCAAAAACAAAGGGAAAAGAATTTCTTGATAATTTAAGTGATGTAGAAAGAGATACGGTTATAAAAATAATCCAATTAGAAAATAATCCTGAGAGATTAGACAAAATAAATAGTATAGTTTTAGAAAGACAAATAAAGGATTTAATTATAAAAAATTCAGTGGAGTTGAGTGATTAATGATATTTAAAAGTATAATTTTAGAAAATTTTAGACCATATTATGAAAAAGTTAAATTAGAATTTTGTAATGGTGATAAGAATATAACACTTTTAAAAGCTGAAAATGGTTCAGGAAAAACTACACTTTTAGAAGCAATAAGATGGGGATTATATGGAGGGAAACTGGATTTAACATCTGGAGATTCAAAAGAATTTGGAGCAGCTAGTTTTATAAATAAGAAGTATTTAGAAGAAAATAAAAGAAAAGCTTCAGCAAGAGTGATTTTAAATATTGTTGGGAAAGTTTCTGAAGATAAAGAAGAGCAAGAATATAAGATAACAAGAGAGATAACTTTTGAGAATGATATGTATGCAGGAGTAAAATTAACTTTAGAGTCAAAAGATGGAAAGGTAACAAGTGAAAAATCAGAAGCTCACTGTCAAGAGCTAATAAATCGTTTATTGCCAAAAGAGATCAATTTCTTTATAGATGGAGAGAGACTTAATAAAATAGCTCCAGAAAAAATAAATCAAAAAAAATCAAAAAAAGAAAATTTTGAAGCAATAAAGGAATCAATTAATAGAGTTTTGGGAATAAAGAGTTTAGAAAATGCTATTTTAGACACTTCAAAAGTATGTAGTCAATTTGAAAAAATATATTTAGAAAGCAATAACTCAAATAAAAGTATTATGGAATTAGAAGAAAAATTGAAGAAAATTCAGTATCAAAAGCAAAGCAAATTGAAAGAAAAATATGAAAAGACTGAAGAGATAGAATCATTGAATTATGAAAAAGAAAAAATTAATAATAAAATTGATGAAATTTTGGAAAAAATAAAGAGTGATGAAAAAGATAAAGATAGAATAGATTATTTAAGAATAGAACAAAAAAAATTGGGAAAAATATTGGAGAATAGTCAAAAGAAGTATGAATTATGCTTATCTGTAAAGGGAGTAGAAATAATCTCTTCAAAAATATTAGATAACGGTTTTCAAGTAATAAAAGAAAAAAAAGATAAGGGAGAGATTCCTTCAAGATATGAAAAAGAGTTTTTAGAAGAGTTGTTAGATTTAAAAGAGTGTATATGTGGAGCATCATTAGAAAAAGATACAAATAATTATTTAAAAATAATAGAAAAATTAAAAAATTCTACACCAAGAGAAAATAAAGAAAAAGTAAATGAAATCTATTTTCTGTTAAAAGATATAGAAAAAATAGATTTTTTAGAAAATTTAAAAAATGTAAAATCAGAGATTTATAAAATTGAAAATAAAATCGCAGATATTGATGATGAAATAAAAGTTTTATTAGAGAATGATGATTATAATTCATTAGTTGTTTTGAAGGAATATAAGAAGTCACTATTAGAAAAAGATGAAGCAAAAATTACTTTACATAGAAGTATAGGAGCTTTAGATTTAGAGATAGAAAATATTGAAAAACAATTAAATTCTCTTGTAAAAGAAAAAATAGAAGCGGATAAAAAAAATATAAAGTTTAAAAAAGAGAGAATAAATAGAGATTTTTCAAAAAAAATTTTATTAAATCTGGAAACTTTAAAAAAATATAAAGAAGATCAAGGAAGAGAAGGATTAAGAGAAAAAATAGAAGAAGTTTATTCTAGAATAAATAAAAAAGGATATAGAGCTGAATTAACAGATGATTTTGAATTTAAAATATTTGATAATGATGGAAAAGAGGCAGGAACTGGGGGAGGAGAAACCAAAAATAAAGCTTTAGCTTTTATAGGTGGACTAGTTTATTATGCAAAAGAATTAAATAGAGAAAAAAATAAATCTGCGTTAGATTCTAATGGTGGAATATATCCTTTAGTGTTAGATGCTCCATACGGAGATTTAGATAATGAATATAGAATGGATTTTACAAAAATGTTGCCGCTTTTATCAGAACAAATAATTGTTATGGTTTCTTCTGGTCAATGGAGTAAAGCGATAGAAGAGGTTATTAAAGATAAAATTGGAAAAAAATATATTTTAGAAAATAAAAGAAGAACGGGAATGGATAAAAGATTTGATATAACAACTGCAATAGAGGAGGTTTAGTATGGATGAAATTTTTCAAGAAGAGATTAGACAAAGAAGAAAAAAACTTAGCGAAATATCAGGATTTGGATATGAAAAAAAATATGATGAGATTTATAATGAGTTAACAAAACAGATGGGATATGGTTTTTTTGATACTAAAAAAGATGTTTTAGTTTTAGCTGGAATGATAGGATTTAATCTTTTTTCAAGCAAATCAAAAAAAATAGAAAATCATAAATTAGAAAGAAATGAATTTAAGCAATTATCTCCAGTTGATTTTAGTGAGTATTATCATTTGATATATTCAGTTGTATTATCTTTAAATAATAACATTGAAGACATACTAGACAATAAAAGAGTAGTAGATATATTTAATAATTGTGCTAGTTTAGGAATAGATAAGTTATTTGAAATATTAAAAAAAGATGGAGAGGGATATATAAGAAACTTTGAGGATTTTTTAGAGAATCCAGAAGAATTTTTAGAAGATATATTTGATGAGAAAAGAGAGGAGAGGGAAATCAACGAAGCTATAGGAATACTAGTTTAATTTAGGGGGATAGGTAATTGAAAGTAAAAAAATTAAAAGAAATATTCCAAGATGAAGATGAAGGTAGAATAGTTCTGCCAAATTTTCAACGAGATTTTGTTTGGGATACAAAACAGCAAAAAGAGTTACTAGCAACATTTTTAGTAGAGCTACCTATAAGTAGTATTTTATTATTAAAAGGAACATCTGATGACTTTAATTATAGAAAATTATGTTATTCAAATGAAGTAGAGTGTGCAAAAGAAGAGTGTATGTATCTATTAGATGGTCAACAAAGGATGTCTACTTTAAAGGCTATGTTTGTAGATCTTTTTAATGAGGAATGGGATAAAAAATATTCGGATATGTATGGAAAAATAAAAAATAGATGGTTTTTAAAAATTTCAACAGGAGATGAAGAAAATCAAGATATCTTTGGATATAATACATTAGATTTTGATTATGGAAGCTTGAGAAAATATACTCCGAGTGAAATTGTGGATTTTATTCAAGAGTACAAGATACATAAAACAACTAACACTAATAATTGGTACCATCCAAAATTTAAATTTGAAAAAGATACTATATTAGGAAAGATGAATGAGTTAGCAACACTTTGTAGTGCAGAAAAAGTAATTCCATTATTTGGTTTAAATGAAGGAAATAAATTACAGGATAAAGTTGTAGAAAAAATTGCAAATAAAAGAGCTGAAGAGATAATAGACGAAATCGAAGAACAAGAAGATAGTAAGAAAATAGAAAAAATAAAATTATATTTTAGAGATTTTGCTTCTGAAATAGAAACTGAAGATTTAATAGAGGAGTTTGAATACAGAAAAAATAATTTAAAATCAGATTTATCTATGAAATGGAAGGCAAAAATTATTAATTTTTTAGATAAAATAATTGATCAAGAGGTATCAATTATTGAAATAGAAAAAAATGAAATTAGTAGAGGAATAGCAATCTTTGAAACAATTAATAAAGGGGGTACTCCCTTAGATAATTATGATTTGATTGTAGCTAAAGCAGCTAAAAATTCAAAGTTAGAATCTTTAACTCAAAGAATAAAAAAGATAATAGAGGATGGAATAGATTTACCATATTATTTAGATACAAAGAAATGGAATGGATTAAAATTTGGAATAATTGAAGGACAAGAGGAATTAAATAAAAGATTTAAAAATCAATATCTTAACTTATTATCAATATTTGCGCATGTAAAAGATCCATTAACTTTAAAATTAGATCATATAAAAAGAGATAAAATATTTGAGATATCAACAGGAGATATAAACTCTTATACAGAAAAAACAATAGTATCTTTATTAAGAGCTTTAGCATTTGCAAACTATAGATTAGGAGTTGTGAAACTAGGTAATATCTCTTTTGAATTGATGTTACTGCCAATAGCATATATTCTTTCTGATGAGAATAATTGGAATGATAAAAAAGTTTTAGATAAACTTGAATACTGGTATTGGACTTCTATATTCATAGGTAGATTTAGAGAAAGACAAAATATAAGGTCTGTAGAGGATTTAAAAACTTTACATAAATGGATAAATTTAAATGATTTAAATGATATTAAAGTAAAAGAGTTACTAGAAGAAAATATAGAGAAAGTTTTAGATGTTAAAGATTACTCGGACTTAGAAACTTTATTAAATGATTCAAAAACTCCAAGTCCTGTAAGTAGAAATTTATTAGGTTATATTTTAAGCTTAGAACCATATGATCTATTGCCAGGATGTCATTCTGAAAGATTAAAAACTTTTGAAATAACAGATAACTCAAGAGACTTAGAGGATCATCATTTAATTCCATTAGGAACAGGAATTAAATATGGAGAGTTAAGTTCTAAAATAAGAAATGATAGAAATCATATATTGAATAGTATTTTAAATAGAGTTTTGATAAGTAAAGAAGCAAATAGACAAATAAGAGATATGAGTTTTGATAGATATATGAATGAAGTTCAAGATATGTCTAGAATTGGTCAAATGATAAATAAAAATTTAAAAAAGAGACCGGATGAAGAGTTAGATTATTATTATAAAAGAATCTTAGAAGAAAGATACAACACAATTAAAGATCGTCTTTTAACAGAACTTCACCAATTAAAAGATAAATAGAAAAGTTGAGGGAATAAAATGAAAAATGAAGATATAAAAATCTATTGGGATTCTAATAAAAATGTTCCTTTGATTTTAGATAGCTACAATAAAGAGCACGAGGAGATTGCCAAAGATTTGCGACCAGTATTTTTACAAGAAAAGTGGTTACTAATTAATCTTTTCCCAGAAAAATTAAAAATTGATTTTTTAGATAAATCAGTTTGGGCTACAAAACAAAATAGATATATAGTAGATGGCAAAATGATAAGTATAGTCCCAACATCTAAATTTAAAGGGATGAACCAGCAAGAATTAAATGAAATTAGAGGAAAAATTCTACAATTTGCTATAACAGAAGAGAACATAGAAAAGGAGAAAGAAAATTTTTCTAAGTTTATATTAGCAAATAGAAATAGATTCAATTATATTGTAAAAAGTGAGACTCGTGATGAAGAGGGACAATATATAGGAGCGTTACCTTTTATTGTTGAAAATGTTGAAAAGTTTAAAGATAGAATGACTTTAGTTTCTTTTTCTGGCGGAAAAGATTCTACAGTTGTTTCTCATTTAGTTAGATTAGCTTTAAATAATCCAAGTATTTTACATATATTTGGAGATACTACACTAGAATTACCTAAATCTTATGAATATGTAGAAAGATTTAAAGAAGAAAATCCATTTACACCATTTTTTGAAGAGAGAAATGAAGAGAATAATTTTTTTGAAATGTGTGAAGAGATTGGTCCCCCAAGTAGAGTAAAAACATGGTGCTGCTCTATATTTAAAACTGGTCCTATGGGAACAACTCTTGCAAATTTTGATGAAAATATACTAACATTCTTAGGTTTAAGAAGAGGAGAATCGGTATCAAGATCAAAATATAAAAAGGTATCTCAAAGTCCAAAAATTTTAAAACAGATGGTAGCATCTCCAATAATTGATTGGTGTGATTTGGATGTATGGTTATATTTGTTAACAGAAAATTTAGATTTTAATGATTCATACAGACAAGGATTTGCAAGAGTGGGGTGTTGGGTATGCCCTAATAATGGAACTTGGTCAGAATTGTTATCATCAATTTATAATTCAACAGAATATGATAAATGGTATAATTTTTTGATTAAATTTTCAAAGAAAATAGGGAAATTAGATTATGAGGATTATGTTAAAGATGGAAAGTGGAAAGCTAGACAAGGTGGAGATGGATTAGATAAAAGTACTGAAATAATAGTGCAATCTAAAGAGTGTATAAATGAAAAAAATTCAAAGACATTTACTTTAAATAAAGCAGTAAATGAAGACTTTATACAATTATTTAAACCTTTTGGTTCTATGAAAATTATTGAAAAAAATAAAATGTCTGAACTTATTTTGATAGATAAAAAAAATAATCCACTTTTTAAAATTATGTATAAAGATGGAGATAATGAAGTAAAAGTAACAATAATGAGGAGTGACGATAAATATATTTTTAATAAAATTCAAAAGCAATTTAATAAATTTAATAGTTGTTTATATTGTCAGGGATGTAATTCAGCTTGTCCAACGGGAGCTATATATGTGAGTAATGGGAAATATATAGTAGATGATACAAAATGTGTAAATTGTTTAAAATGTATAGATAAGTTTGACTCAGGTTGTTTAATAGCATCTGCATTAAAAATAAAAAAGAGGTAAGTATGAAAATTATAATAAGTGGTCATAGTTCTTTTTACATAAGAGAGAATTGGATAAATAAATTATTTTATAAAGTATTTAAACAAGATATAAATAAAAAGATAGAAAGTTCATTTTTTTCAAAGAGTAATATGATTGAATCAATTGATTTACTAGGAGTAGGTAGTAAAATGGTAGAATCGATAAAATTTTGGTCAGATTTATTAGGTATAATTGAAAAAAATAAAAATAGTTTACAGTTAAGCCAAAGTGCAAAAGTAATTTTTGAATTAGATTCATATTTAGAGAATAATAATAGTTTATGGATTCTACATTCTAATATTTTGACAAAGGATAATGAAAAAGCTTTGATTTGGGATCAAGTTTTTTCTCTAGGAGAGGGAGTATCTTTTACAAAAGAAAGCTTGGCTAAAAAAATAGAGTTATATTGCATTGAAAATTCAATAAAGTATTCAAGTAAAACAATTTTAGACACTATAAATATATTTATAAAAACATATCTTAAAGATTATAAAGAGATTGATAACCCAGAGGAAAATATAGTATCTCCTTTTTCAAGATTAAATTATTTGAAAGAGTTAAATGGAGAGTATAGATTTATAAATATTCAAAGAAAAGATATTTCAGATTATATGATTTATTATTTACTTTATAAAAAATCAAAAAAAATGGGTCTTGTAAATCAAATGACAATAAAAGATGCATATGAATACATAAATAGAATAATAAAAATAAGTTATTTAGATTTTGAAAAAATTATTCAAGAGTTAGAATTTCAAAATGAACTTTCTGTAGATAGAGCAGCAGGATTACAAAATATAACTATTGATACAAAGAGATATTCTGATAAAGAAATCTTAAAAAAAATACTAGAAAGTGAGTTAGTTTAATGAAAAAAGCAATAGAAATAACAAAAGTTGGAGTTTCAATCAATATAGAAAGAGATTATAAGGATAATGAAAAAATAAATTCATATATACCAACTGAAAAAAATATAAAACTTCTATCTAAATTAACTAAAGATATTTTGAACAAAAAAAATGGATCATATATTCTATCAGGAGCCTATGGAAGTGGTAAATCTTATTTTCTTTCTGTTTTATTAAATATTTTATCTGTTAAAAATAATAATGAGATTAATATATTTTTAAATAGGGCAGAACAAAAATTTCCAATAAAAGATTTATACTCTAAACTAAAAGATGAAAAAAAATTAATAGTATTTGCTAAAGATAGATTCCAAAGTTACGAAAAGGCAATTTTACACGGTATTTTAGATACTATAAAAAAAGAAAATATAGATATAGCTTTAAATTTAGAAAGTAGAATAATTTTAGATAAAATAGAAAATTGGAAAGTAAACTATACAGATATAGTTAGTAAATTTCAAAATTTATTAGCGATAGAAGGTACAAATTTAGAAGAGTTAGAAAATGAACTTAAAAAAAATAAAGAAAAAGCTATAAATATTTTCAAGAGGTGTTACAAAGAAATTTTTTATGGTGAAAATTTTATAAATTATGAATCTAATTTTCAAATATTAGATTTATTAGAAGATTTTGAAAAACAAGTTATAGAAAAAACATTATATACAGGTATAGTATATGTTTTTGATGAATTTGGAAGATATTTAGAAAGCAATATTGATAAGTTAGATGTAAAAGAGATTCAAGATATGGCAGAATATTGTAATTCAGAAAGTAATTCATTTTTATTTCTAATTACTCATAAAGATATATTTCAATATACTAACAAGTTAACTAGAGAGGATAATATATTTGAATGGGAAAAGGTTAGTGGAAGGTTTCATAAAGAGCAACTTACTTATGATAAAGTGACCTCTTTAAGTATTCTATCACAAGTAATATATAAAAATGAACTTTTTCAGGAGTTTTATAAAGAGAATATAGAAAAATTTAATTTATATAAAAATGATTTATTAGAATCTAAATTGTTAATAGAAAATATAGAAAATATTATAAAAGAGTTCTATCCTTTAAACTATATAACGGCTTATATATTACCAGAGCTATCTCAAAAAATAGCTCAAAATGAAAGAACAATGTTTGCTTTTTTAAGTTCGGGAGATATTAAAGGGTTAGAGAATATATATGAAGAGGAATTTTTAGTTGGATTAGATAGAGTGTATGATTATTTTGAAGAAAGCTTTAAATTTTTAAATCATGAAAGTATAGAATACAAAAGTTTTTTTAATACAAAGAAAGCTTTGAATTTAGTTAAAAATCCAGAATATATTAAATTTCTAAAAACTTTAGGAGTACTACAAATTTATAATAGAACTACAGATTTACCTCCAACTAAGGAGATTTTAAAATTAGCTTTAAATATAAACTTATCTCAATTAGAAACAATACTAAATGATCTTGAAAATGAAAATATTATTAGTTATAAAAGAAATAAAAAGCAATATAAAATAGTAGAGGATAGCGATATAAATATTCAAAAAGAGATTAAAGAATATGTTATAAATAAATTACACGTAATAAATTTAACGGAATCGTTAAATAAATTTTTAGCATTAGGAACTTATTATCCAGTTAAATATAATTTTGAAAAAGATATAACAAGATTTTTTAATCAGATATATTTAGATTGTTCAAATATAAGTGACTTAGATAAAGTTAAAGAAAATGTAGATGGAACAATAGTTTATTTAACTAATATTTTAAAAAATTTAGATTATAATTATATAAAAAGAAGTCTTGAGCTAAAAGATGTAATAGTTATATCTAATATAAAAAATAAAAGTTTGAAAATAGAAGGTATTTTAAAAGAGTTAGAGGCAATAGAATGTTTAACACTATTAGAAAAAAATTATAAAAATAATGCTGTTTTAGAAGAGTATGGTTTTTATAAAGAAGAGTTAATACAAACTTTAAAAGAGGAATTAAATAGATATTTTCATAAAGATAATATCAAAATAAGTTATCTAGAAAAAGAATTCTCTAATGAAAAGCTATTAGATATAACTTATAATTATTTAAATGAAAAATTTTATAACTATATTGAGATAAATTATGAATTGATTAATAAAGAAAAAATAAGTACACCTATGAAAAAAGCGAGAATTAATTTATTAGATATGTTAATCAATAATGATAAGACTTTATTAGAAGATGAATTTTATTTAGAAACAGGTGCTATTAATTCAGTAGCAAGAGTAGTTTTAAGTAAAATAATTACAATTGGAAATAAGAGTATTAATTTTAAAAACAATTGGGAAAAGTTATCGATAGATATTATAGAAAGTGTTAAAAAGAAAGAATATTCTTTAAAAGAACTATATTTTTATTATAAAACTTCAAAGAGTGGTTATGGACTTAGAAATGGTGTTTTAACATTCTTTTTAGGAGCTTTTTTAATAAAAAATAAAAACACTATTTTAGTGATGAACTCAGAAAGTAAACAAAAAGAAAATATAACAGGAGATTTAATAGAAAGAATAGAAAAGAATCCAGAGTTATATTATTTAGTTTTTGTTGATAAAAATATAGAGGAAGAGGAATATTTAGAAAGTTTTAGAGATGTTTTAGGTATATATTACGTGGATGAACCTGAAATAGAAGTTGGAATAATAGAAGGATTAAAAAATTATTTTTATTCTATAAGTAGATTAATAAATAAAATAGCACTAAAAGATTGTAAATTTTTAAGTAAAGTATTCAATTCTTTATTTCAAGAAAAAAATCCATATGAATTTGTATTTAAAGGCTCTTGCTCTTACTAAAAGCTCTTTAAATAC
>NZ_CAMQXC010000024.1 GCF_947038635.1 uncultured Cetobacterium sp.
TGGAATTATTGGAGTTATCTTTAAATTAAATGATATGACTGTTAATGATATTGCTATCTCTTTTAGAAAAGGTGCTGAGGATCTTATTGGAGCAGCAATGGTTGTTGGAATGGCTAAAGGTATCGTATTGGTTTTAGGTGGAGTAGATGCTGGAACTCCTACAGTTTTAAACACAGTTTTAAACTCTGTAGCTGGTGTTTTAAGTCACTTACACGCTTCTATATCTGCAGTTGCTATGTACTTCTTCCAATCTATATTCAACTTCTTTGTTGTATCAGGTTCTGGACAGGCAGCTTTAACAATGCCAATTATGGCACCACTTTCAGACTTAGTTGGTGTTCCTAGACAAGTTGCAGTACTAGCTTTCCAACTTGGAGATGGATTTACAAATATGTTTGTACCTACATCTGGTATCTTAATGGCTATCTTAGGAATAGCTAAAATTGAGTGGGGAGTTTGGGCTAAACTTCAAATAAAGTTCCAAGGAATTCTTTTCCTTTTAGGTTCAGTTTTCATGATTGTTGGAGTTTTAATAAAGCTTCAATAAAATATTTTTTCAAAATAGTTTGACATTTTGAAGAAAAATGTTGTATACTCACTCTTAACAAAAACAAATAGAGGTTAGTTCACTTCCATATACGGAGCCTAAGGCCGACGGCGATGATGTTATGACCCTGTGAATTAAGTATTGTGACGCTGCCATAACAATACGCTTATTGCTTAATTAAGTTCTCTAGGGCATACCATTCTTTGGTATGCCTTTTCTTTTGGGGTAGTAATTTTTTTACTAATTTAGGGAGGATTTAAAATGGTTTCATATGGGGTATTATCTATAGTTCCAATTTTAATTGCAGTTTTTTTATCTATCAAAACTAAAAATGTAGTTTTGTCACTTTTTTCCAGTGTATTTTGCGGTATTTTCATTTTAAATGGTTACAATCCTCTAGAGACTACAAAAGTTCTAGTGGGAAAATATTTTATCAATCAACTTACAGATAGTTATAACGCTGGAGTTATTGTACTTATGATCTTTATTGGTGGATTTATTGAGCTTATGATGATGTCTGGTGGAGCTTATGCCTTTGCTGAGAGCTTTAAAAACTCTATAAACTCTAAAACTAAGGCTCAACTTTTAGCTTATTTTACAGGGATTATGATATTTTTCTCAGACCTTGGTACGCCATTAATTGTTGGACCAATTTTTAGTCCATTTTTTAAAAGATTGAAGCTTTCTAAGGAGAAACTAGCTTTTATACTAGATTCAACATCATCTCCTGTGGCTGTTTTAGTTCCTTTTATTGGATGGGGAGTTTTTATCATAGGACTTTTACAAAAGGAGTTTGAGCTTTTAAATCTGTCTCTTTCAGACTATGAAAGTTTCATAAAATCCATTCCTTTTAACGTTTATCCAATACTAGCACTGACAATTATTCCAACTTTAACTCTGCTTAAGCTAGATTTTGGACCTATGAGAACTTTTGAAAATAATCCTATAGATGAGAGTGCCTTTGAAATAGATAACTCTAAGTATCAAGTTGAAAATGCTAAAGGATCTTTTGTTTGGGTTCCAATACTAGTTCTTTTAGGAACTCTATTTTCAATGCTTGGTATCTCTTTTATAACTTCTAGAGTTTCAGGAAGTGCTTTTAGAGCAGCACTAACAAGTGGATATCTATATGCAGCCCTTGTTTTAATGGGACTTATGCTTTTTTATAAAAGTAAAACATTTAAAGAGATATTTTCTATCTACTTAAATGGTATGAAAAAAATGAGTGAGATTGTTATAATTCTAATTTTAGCTTGGTCATTAGGTGTTATTAATAAAGATTTAGGAGCTGACCAATTTCTAATTGGATTTTTAAAAACTTTAGATATAAACTCTGGATTTATTCCAGCTATCGCTTTTATATTCGGTGCTGTTATCTCCTTTTCAACTGGTAGCTCTTGGGGAACATACAGTATTATGGTACCACTAGTTATACCTATGGCTGTAACTTTTAACGCTCCACTTTATGTAACAATAGGAGCGATTCTTTCAGGTGGACTTTTCGGAGACCATGTTTCACCAATTTCAGATACAACTATACTTTCATCAGCAGGAGCTGGGTGTGACCATATAAATCACGTAAAAACTCAAACTCCATATGCTATAGTAAACGCTATTTTAGCTATATCTGTATTTTTAATCGGTGGATTTACACAAAACAGTTCGTTAATCCTTTTTGCAATAGCTTCACAAATTGCAATTTTAATAGGAATAAAAATTTTCACTAAAAACAGATTCTATAAAGGAGATGACAAATGCAGTACTTTTCAGGAAGATTTAAAGAAGCAGCAAGTGAACTAATCTTAGATTTTCACTCCTCTATTCACTTTGATCAAAGACTATATAGATACGACATTATGGGAAGTATCGCTCATGTGAGAGGGCTTTCTAAAATGGAGATTATTTCAAAAGAGGATGGGGACCTTATTGAAAAAACTCTTTTAGAGATTCTAGAGGATATTGAAAATGGAAAGATTACTTTCTCTACAACTTATGAAGATATTCATATGAATATTGAAAAGATTCTTATTGATAGAATTGGTGATGTGGGAAAAAAACTTCACACTGGACGTAGTAGAAACGACCAAGTTGCTGTGGATATGAGGCTTTTTACAAAGGATGAAGTTAAAAAAATACAGTCCTTTTTAATTGAGCTAATTGAAGTTTGTACTAACTTAGGAAAAAAACACTTAGAAACATATATGCCTGGGTTTACTCATCTTCAAAAAGCTCAACCAATATCATTTGGGCACTATATGTTTGCTTACTCTGAGATGTTTAAAAGGGACTTTATCCGTTTAAACAACGCTTTTGAGTTACTTGATTACTCACCTCTTGGATGTGCAGCTTTAGCTGGTACAACTTACCCAATAGATAGAGAGTTTACTGCTCACACTTTAGGATTTAAAGGTCCAACTTTAAACTCTTTAGATGGAGTTAGTGATAGAGACTATTTAATTGAGATTATGTCTGCACTTTCAATTATTATGATGCACCTTTCAAGGTTTTCTGAAGAGATTATTATCTATACTTCAAATGACTTTGGATATATTGAATTAAGTGATGCATTTTCAACTGGAAGTAGCATAATGCCACAAAAGAAAAATCCTGATGCAGCTGAACTAGTTAGGGGGAAAACTGGTAGAGTTTATGGAGATTTAATGGCACTTTTAACAACTATGAAGGGAATCCCTTTAGCGTACAACAAGGATATGCAAGAGGATAAAGAGGTTTTCTTTGATGCTGTTGATACTGTAAAAGGATGTTTACAGGTATTTGTTGGGATGGTTAAAACATTAAAAGTAAAAAATGAGGTTTTACTTTTAGCTTGTAACGATGGGTTTATCAATGCCACTGACGTTGCAGACTACCTAACTGTTAGGGGAATGAGCTTTAGAGAAGCTTACAAAATAACTGGGGAGATTGTTAGTTATTGTATTGACAATGGGTTGAATTTAGAGACTCTCCCACTTGAGAAATACAGAGAGTTTTTATATATTTTTAACGGGGATATATATGAAACAATAGCTATAAAAAATTGTGTTGAAAAAAGAAAGTCCTTAGGTGGACCAAGTAAAGAGAGCTTACTCTCTCACTTAGAAAGATTAAATGAATTTTTAGATGGGGCCAAGATAGATCTTATTAACTATAGATTAAACAATATAATGTAATGAAAAAAAGGTATACTGGGGAGTATACCTTTTTATTTATAATAAAAATATTTTTATTGTTGATTCCTCATTTTGTTTCCAATTTATAAATAAAGATATCTCAGAGTTTCTAAAATTTAAAACTTTATCCTCTTTTAATAAAATAAAGTCTTGTAAAAACTTCTCACAAAAAAATGATGTATCTAATATTACACCTGGTTTTACTTTTTCTAATTCATTCATAAACATTTTTCTTAACTCTTTTGGCGAAGCAAAATGTTTTTTTATAATAACTATCGGTTCCACATCTTTTAAGTCTAATTTCTTAAAACTAATTTTTAAAACTTCATCAAAACTCATATTTATACTTTTATATCTTTGCTTCACTTTAAAACAAGTACGATATGTTGTTTCGTATCCATGATCTTTTATTCCATTTTTTAGTATTGTATAAACTTCAGATATATCCTCAATATCTCCTTTTATCATAAATAAGATACTCTTTAACTTCATATCGTCATCATCTTCCCAAACTGGATCTCTAAATTTAAAATCTATAGCTATTACCTTATTATTTAAATTTGTTCCTACTTTTACCTTATCAAACTCTATTTTATATGGTATCTCCAAATCTTTTATTAAAGGTTTTAATATATTCTTTTCAAAATCAAAGAATCTCTCATACCTATTATCTATTTTTAATATATCTTTAAACTCTTCAATTTTAACCTGAAAATTTTTCTTTAATATAAAATTTTTAATAAAATGTCCATAAAATTTATATGTTATTCTATTTGAAAAACTATAAATTATTTTTATATACTTTGAGTACTTAATATCTTTAGGCATATTTACTATAAAACTTTTCTGAGTTATCATATATGAATTTATAAAGTTAAAAGATCCTCTTATATCATCTATTGAGTCCATAAAAAAATACTCTATATTTTTTCTAGATAGCTTTTCTAAAAAAGAGTTTAATTCTCCTGAATCCATTTTAAAATTTTCAAAAAACTCATCTTTTGATATTTCAATTTTTAAATCTTCCATTTCTATATATTTTTTTAAAAGATAATTTAAAAAATATCTCTCGTTTTTATTTAAACTTGAATAGATATCTAAGTAAAAAGTAGAATTTCCTATTCTTTTTTTAAAATTTTCTATGTCGTAAAACACTTGACTCCCCCTATTTTCTAAAAAAATATCTTTTTTTAAAATTATTTTAACTTTTTTTTCTAATATTTTTATCAAATCAAACGAAAATAATAGATTTTTTTTGAAATCATATAATTATTATAAATTAAAACAGACGAAAATAACAGACTTTTTTTATAAAATTGACTTATTTTGTTAAAAAATGGTATCTTAAAACTAAGAACAGAACAAAATTCAAAAATAAAAATATAGTCGGAGGTTATTATTATGATTAAAATTTTATTAGCATGTAATGCAGGTATGTCTACAAGTTTATTAGTTAACAAGATGAAAAAAGTTGCAGCGGAACATAAATTAGAAGCAGATATAAAAGCAGTTCCTGAAATTCAAGCTCCAAGTCATTTTAATGATATAAACATATTATTATTAGGGCCACAAATTAAATTTTTAGAAAGCAAAATGATTGAACTTGCAAATGGAAGATTTCCTGTAGTTACTATAAATACACAAAAATATGGAATGATGGATGGACTAGGAGTTTTAAAAGATGCAATCATTGCAATAAAAGAGTTTAAAAAAGCAAATGCTCAATAATTTAGGAGGTCACATATGAAAATATTTAATAGTTTTAATATATTTTTAAATAAACATTTTATACCCACAGCAAATAAAATAGCTGCACAACGACATGTTGTTGCTATTAAAGATGGAGTAGTTGCCACTATGCCTCTTACTATAGTAGGATCACTTTTTCTGATTTTAAGTTTTCTTCCTATTCCTGGATACTCAGAATTTATAGCTAGTAGCGGAATTGGAAGATATTTCTCATTTATATCTGATGCTTGTTTTGGAATAGTGGGTATGGTTGCATGTTTAGCTGTTGCTTATAGATTAACTGTTGGTTATGGAATGCACGAGTTAGCACTATCAAATGCCATTATTGCTGTTTCAAGTTTCTTTGTTACTATGTTACCTTCAGCTGTAAATGGAACTATTAGTATGGGTTACCTAGGAGCTAAAAGTTTATTCACAGGAGTTATTATAGCTATTATCACTGTTGAGTTTGTTAATAAGATTTTAAAAAGAGGGTTAGTTATAACTCTTCCTGAAAGTGTTCCTCCTGCTATATCAAAAACTTTTATGTCATTAATTCCTGGAGTTATTGTAATTAGCTTCTGGGGACTAGTTACAGCAGTTTTGGTAAATACAAGCTTTGCTAATTTCCATGATGCAGTAAATGTTATTGTAGGTACTCCATTAAGATTTGCAAGTACATCTCTAGTTGGACAACTTACAGCAGTACTCCTAACTACTGTCCTTTGGTGTGCTGGAATACATGGCGCTACAATTGTTAGTGGAATTATGGATCCAATATGGCTTGAAAATACCCTTCATAACGCAGCTTTAGCAGCTCAAGGAATTGAAAATATCTACTCTAATGGTTATATTATTTCAAGTGCTGCCTTTACAGATATGACAATTAAAATTGGTGGAAGTGGATCTACAATTGGATTTGTTTTACTTATGCTTTTTAGAGCTCGTTCTAAGCAATTAAAAGAGGTTGGAAAGCTATCTATAACACCTTCATTATTTAATATTAATGAGCCTGTTATCTTTGGAACTCCTATTGTTATGAATCCACTGCTTATAGTTCCATTTATATTAAACCCAGTTATTATAACAATTATTAGTTGGTTTTTAATGAAGTGGGATTTAGTTAAAATACCATTTGTTATGGTTCCTTGGACTACACCGCCTATTATAGCTGGTTTCTTAGCATCTGGTTTCTCAATCTCTGTGGTTTTACTTAATATTTTTAGTATTATTTTATCAATAGTTATTTTCTATCCATTCTTTAAAATTTATGATGCACAGTTAGCTGCAGACGAAAGTGATGTAAAAAAAGAGGATAGTTTAGAGTCATTATTAGAAGAGATTTAATTTTAAGGGAGGATAAATTATGAAAAAACCTGTTAAAATCGTTACAATTGGTGGAGGATCATCTTATACGCCTGAGATAGTTGAAGGATTTATTAAAAGATATAATGAACTACCTATTAAAGAGTTATGGTTAGTTGATATTGAAGATGGTAAAGATAAACTAGAAATAGTTGGAAGCTTAGCTAAAAGAATGGTTAAAGAAGCTGGACTAGAGGATAAAATGAAAATTTATCTAACTTTAGATAGAAGAGAAGCTCTTAAAAATGCTGATTTTGTAACTACTCAATTTAGAGTTGGACTACTTGCAGCTAGAATAAGAGATGAAAGAATTCCTTTAAGATATGGAATGATTGGACAAGAGACAAATGGTGCTGGTGGATTTGCAAAAGCCCTTAGAACTATCCCTGTTATTTTAGATATTTGTAAAGATATGACTGAGTTATGTCCTGATGCTTGGCTTGTAAACTTTACTAATCCAAGTGGTATGGTTACTGAATCTGTTTTAAAATACTATCCTAATATTAAAGTTGCTGGTCTTTGTAACGTTCCTATTGGTGTTAGAAAATCTGTTACAGATGCTTTACAAGTTCCTGATGAAGAGATTGAGCTTATTTGTGGTGGATTAAATCACTTTTTCTGGGGTAGACAAGTTCTTCATAATGGTATTGATAGAACAGAGGAAGCTCTTTCTAAAATATTAACAGATATCGAAAATCTTCCAGCAAACTTAAGACATGGTAAACCTTGGATAAGAGAACAAATTATGGATTTAAATATGATCCCTTGTGCATACCACAAATATTACTACTTAACTGATGAAATGCTAGCTGACCAATTAGAGGAGATTAGAAGTGGAAAAGGAACTCGTGGAGAGCAAGTTAAGGTAGTAGAAAATGAACTATTTGAGCTTTACAAAGATCCAGATTTAAAAGTAAAACCTAAACAACTTGAGCAAAGAGGTGGACAATATTACTCTGATGCTGCTTGTGAACTTATAAATTCAATATATAATGATAAAGGAACTACTATTGTTGTTTCAACAAAAAATGAAAATGGTCTTATTGATTGTTTACCTGAAGGTTGTGCTGTTGAAGTATCCGCTAAGGTGTATAAAGATGGAGTAAAACCATATCCTCAAAAGCCTATGCCTATTGAAGCTAGAGGTATCTTACAACTTATGAAAAACTTTGAGCAACTTACAATTGAAGCTGCTGTTACTGGAAATTATGGAAAAGCACTACAAGCTTTAACTGTAAACCCTTTAGTTACAAGTGGAGCTGTTGCTAAAACTATATTAGATGAGATTATTAGAGAAAACTGGGACTATTTACCACAATTTCACAACTCACTTGAAAGATATAAATACTAATTGGAGGTATCAAATGAAAAATACTTTACCTAAAGATTTTTTATGGGGAGGAGCTATTGCTGCTAACCAATGTGAAGGAGCATATCTAGCAGATGGAAAAGGATTATCTCCTGTAGATATTTTACCTGGAGGTCCTAAATTAAGAAATGAAGCTTTAGAAGATGTTAAAAAGGCTATGAATACAGACTACGGATACTATCCATCACATATCTCTATAGATTTTTTTCATAAATTTAAAGAGGATATAAAACTTTTTAAAGAGATGGGGTTTAAATGTTTAAGAACTTCTATTTGTTGGGCTAGAATTTTTCCAAATGGTGACGATTTAGAACCTAATGAAGAGGGTCTAAAATTCTATGATGCTTTAATTGATGAACTTATAAAAAATAATATAGAACCTGTTATAACTATAAATCACTTTGATACTCCTTTAGAGCTTACTAAAAAATATGGTGGTTGGAAAGATAAAAGATTAATTGATTTTTATACTAGATATTGTGAAGTTCTTTTTAAAAGATATAAAGGTAAAGTTAAATATTGGATGACTTTTAATGAGATTAATATTATTTTACATATTCCATCTTTTGGTGGTGGCCTTGTTTTTGAAGAGGGGGAAAATAAAAAACAAGTTATGTATCAAAGTGCTCATCATCAACTTGTTGCAAGTGCTTTAGCTACAAAAATTGGTCATGAGATTGACTCTGAAAATATGATTGGATGTATGCTAGCTGCAGGAACTGTTTATCCAAATACTTGTAATCCAAATGATGTTTTAGCTGCACAAGCTGTCAATAGAGAAAACTATTTCTTTATAGATGTACAATCTAAAGGTAAATATCCATCTTACTCAAAAAGAATGCTTGAGGAACTTGGAGTTACTCTTGAAATTAGTGAGGATGAGAAAAAAATATTAAAAGAACATACTGTTGATTATATTGGATTTAGTTATTACTCTAGTAGACTTAGAAGTGCCGATTCTGAAGTTATGAAAAATATTAAAGATGGAAATGCTTTTGCCTCTTTAACAAACCCATATTTAAAGGAATCTGAGTGGGGGTGGACTATTGATCCTACAGGTCTTAGAATAACTATGAATGAGCTATATGATAGATATAATAAGCCACTTTTTATAGTTGAAAATGGTCTTGGTGCTATTGATAAAATTGAAGCTGATGGAACTATAAATGATGATTATCGTATTGATTATTTAAGACAACACATTGAACAAATGAAAGAGGGAGTAAAAGATGGTGTTGATCTTTTAGGATATACCCCTTGGGGATGTATTGACTTAGTTAGTGCTGGAACTGGGCAGATGAGTAAAAGATATGGATTTATCTATGTTGATAAAGATGATAATGGAAATGGTACTTTAGAAAGATCTAAAAAGAAATCATTTAACTGGTATAAAAATGTTATCTCTTCAAATGGAGATGAACTATAGATGAGAATAATCGGTATAATAGCAGCTACACTGACTACTATCGCCTTTTTTCCTCAAGTTATACAGGTTATAAAAAGTAAAGATACAAAAAGCATATCATTAACTATGTATATTTTATTTGTAACTGGAGTTTTACTTTGGGTTTTATATGGTTTTTATCTAAATGATTTACCTATTATAATTGCTAACTCCATTGTTGCTGTGGCTTCAACTATAATTCTTTGTTATAAAATAAGAGAGATTCGAAGTAATTTAAAAAGTAAATAATTTTTTCAACTATTGTATTTCTAATAAAAATATGATTAAATTAGAAAAATGTTTTCAGGGGGAATATCATGATAATAAATCATATTGCTATTTACACAAATGATTTGGAGAGATTAAAAGATTTTTATGAGAAATACTTTTCTGCAACCTCAAATAATAAATATCACAATCAAAAAACAGGATTAGAAACATATTTTTTAAGTTTTGAAAATGGAGCAAGATTAGAAATAATGACAAGGCCTAATTTAAATATTAATGAATCGATCTCTCCGTTCTGTGGTTTTATACATCTAGCTTTTTCTTTAGGAAATAAGGAGACTGTAGATTCTCTTACAAATAGACTTGTTAAAGATGGATATACTCTTTTAAGTGGACCAAGAACAACAGGAGATGGATATTACGAAAGTTGCATTCTTGATCCAGATGGAAATCAAATAGAATTAGTTGCATAATCTAAACTTTTTAACTTATACAAATAAGATTAATTTAATATCAAGAACTTTATTATATGAAAAAGAGCTAGTAAACCAGCTCACTAAAAAAGTATCTTTTCTCTAAAAGCTAAAGAAGATCAAAATTCCTTGTTGAAGGAGTTTGATCTTCTTTTTTCTTAATAAATATTTTATAAAAGTAGTAAAATGAAATTATTCCTCTATATCAAAGAAGTATATTTCAACAACTTGTGTTCCTTTAGTTTCTCTTTTCTTTTTACCGTTAATAGCTTTTCTAATGCTCAAATGTCCTGCTTTGCAAATATACATATTAGCATCTTTTCCTTTCGACACTTGATTTAATTCGATAACATCTTGAAGAATCTCTTTTAAAAAATTGAGCTTTAAATTTATTTCTTCAAAAAGTATTAAGTTCGATGAATTTTGAACAAAAGATATTAAAAGCTCAGAATAATCTATTTCATCTTTCAAGTTAGAATATTCGTTTTTTTTAGGAATTTTAGATTTAACAATTAAAGTTTTGCCTTTAATTAAACCTTTATTTAATGCAACTTGAGTTGCTTTACTTAAAATAATATCATAAAGAGAAGAAAATGGACTTGATGAAGTTTTTTTATTCTGATTTGCTTCTAAAATCGATTGACAAAAATAATTTGGATTGGTACAATTATTATGATAAGTAATATATTTAATTATTTATTGTATTTTTAGAAGGAATTTACCAAATTTAAAGAATATACAATATAATTAATCGTCGCTATAGTGACATTTAGGACTATAGGGATAACAAAGAGTTGTGGTTATCTCCTTGATGGGCTTTATTCATCAAACTACCTGTAAGTGATGGGGTACAATTATCACACACAACCAAAAATTGAGCTCTCTACAAAAGTAGAGAGCTCTTTTTCATAAGGGGAGGAATTAATAATGTCCATTATAAAAATAGCTTTTGATTGCTTTGAAAAGATTAAAAGTTATAATTGGTATTTTGAACTAGAAAATAATAGTGTTGTTAAATTAAGTTTTGATGACGAACATTTTACTCACTTAATTTTAGGAACTTCATTAATAAAACATTTAAAACAATACAAAGGAAAAGCTGGATATCAAAATATTTCAAATATAACTTTTGATAAATTAAAAATAGAGATTACTAAAAATCCAACTATTAGCAATCAAGTTCAAAGTGTAAAAAAAAGAATAAAAAATTTTGTTCAGATAGAAAATATTTTATTAAATCCAATATATTTTTTCTACGATGTTACAAAAGTAAACTGCCAAAATAAAAATGATATAAAAGCCACATATGCTTTAAGGTTATCTAATTCTATAAATATTAGTGATTTAACTGAAGATCAAATAAATCAACAATTAAGAACAACTTTTTTTATAAGAGAAATTCAGAACTCAGAATATATTGGTGTAACATGTATTGTCGATAATTCATCATATAAGCATACTTGTAATCAAGACAAAATCAAAGTAAAAAAAGCATGGCAAGAAACTAAAAGTTAAAAATTATTATTAACTCTAATATCTAAAAAAGAGCTAATCTTCTAGCTCTTTTTTCTTCTTTCTTTATCAACTTTTAAAATCAACTCATCTATTACAAGTTTATTTATATAAAATCTTTCTAAATCTGCTTTTAACTCTGGTAATGTTTTAAGTGATTTTTGGTACCATTCACCACCAGAAATTATATTAAGTAGGATACTTCTAGGGCGAATTTCAATTTCGATCTCTGTTGTTCCTAAAAGTTCTTTTATTTCACTATATATAATTTTATTTGTAATTTTTTTACTCTTATTTAATTTCATTAACTTCTCTACAGTTGGAATATCTGTTGGAACCCAATCTAAAGTCATTAATGACTCTTTTTTTATCCATTTAAACTCTTGGTGCTCTACCAATTTAAACTCTGAGAAATCTAAAACTGTACAGTTATAAGTAGATAATTTTATAATAAACTCTTCATACTCTTTTTGAACTTCGTCAAAAACTTTATCTGCTCTTATATCTATATTTAACTCCTCTTTAATCTCTCTTTCCAAAGCTCTTTTAGGTTCCTCACCCTCCTCAATTTTACCACCTGGGAACTCCCACATCCCTGGGAAAGTTTTATCCTTTGGCCTCATAGCACAAAATATATCACCATTTGGATTTTCTAAAATAGCTCCTACTACCTCAATAATTTTTTTCATTAATTTCTCCTACTTCTGCTACTTGTAGCATTTTTTCTACTCTTTCAGTAAGTTCAATATATATCTCTTTAGAAAGTGGATTCTCTAACTTTAAAGTCGTAGTTATAGGCTTACTTCCTTTATGAGCTACACAATCTCCCTTTCCTATATAAATATATGGTTGCGTTTCTCCATCACTTTTTTTATATTTTCTCACAAAAATATGAATTTTTATATCTTTCTCTATATTTTTAACTATTCTCTCTCCTATTTCACTATCAATTCTTGTGGCATTTGGACTTTCCCATTGAAAGTGATATCTATCTATTATTTTATCCTTATACTTTACGCTATCTTTTATGTTTTCATCTTTATGTAAATCTATAAATATAAAATAATCCTTATCTTTTTTCAAAAGTCCACTTCCTCTAAAGGCGCTATGTTTTTTATCATAGTTACACAACAGTGCTACATCTTTCATAAAATAGTTTTCATATAACTTTAAAAATGGAAAACCATAATCTTCTGTTCCAAAGCTTTCTTTATATTTTAAAAGTCCATAATCTAAAACTTCTAAAATATAATCCTTTACATCTTTATTTTTTAAAACTTTGTTTAATAGTTCTGTTTTCTCTATAGTTTCACCAGAGACTTGAAAAAGTTTCCCACATCTTTTCAAATCTTGAGAATCATAATAATCTCCATTTAAATATCTCATAGCATGGTCTATAGTACCAATAGTATGCTTAACATCAGATATCTCAATATATTTTCCAACTACTCCTAAAATCCTATTTTTGGATAGTCCATAATCCTTTGCTACTAATTCACGAATTATTGCAAACTCATACACTCTTTTTATAGGTAAAAATCTCTCTATTTCACGAATAACTACTTTTTCTTCTTCGTTTAATGAAAACAGATTATCCTTTACTTTATCTAAAAAATCTAAATATGATTTTTGAAGTCTCACATATTTATAAAAATTAGGAGCATCTTCATACTCAATAAAATCTAATGGTCTTGGAACTTTTCCCTTTAAGTAATCTTTAAACTCATCATATTCAGCCTTTAAATACTTTAAACTATTAAAGTTTTCATTATCTAGTTGTTTCAATATCTCTTTTTTACAAATCTCTTCCATCTTCACATGAATAGATTTGGAAAGATTATCAAAATCCCTTTTTACAGCTATTTTTATACTCTCTTTATCATAACCTTTTCTTCCCATAAGTGCCAAGGCAATTAAAAAAGCTCTAGAATGGTTTCCTATAAAATCTATAACTGTTAAAAAATCCTTGTTTTCATAGTGTCTTAGTCCTCTTCCCAACTGCTGTGTAAATATAATCGGTGACGCTGTTGGTCTTAACATTAAAATACTATTTATACATGGAATATCTATTCCTTCATTAAAAATATTAACTGTGAATATAACTTCTAAATCCTCTGTCTCTTTAAATTTTTTTATTATATCCTCTTTTAATTCATTTGAATTTTTTTCACTAGTTACACTTATTGCTTTTATTCCTCTTTTTTTAAATTCAACTTCCATATATTTACAGTGCTCAATAGATATACAAAATCCTATAGTCTTTCTTCTCTCTCCACTATATCCATAAAAATTCATTTTCTTTATAATAAAATCCACTCTTTTTTCTAAACTCAATGCTTTAGCTACTGCAGAAATATCATTTAAATCAATACCCTCTAAATTTACATCTGATATATCCTTTACTCCATAATAGTGAAATGGTGTCACAAGCTCCCTATCTAGTGCCTCTTGTAAACGAATCTCTACAGGTACATTCATATGAAAAATCTCATATATATTTCCACCATCACATCTTTCAGGTGTAGCTGTTAATCCTAGTAGAAACTTAGGTTTAAAATAATTTATAACCTTTTCATAACTTTTAGCAGTTATATGATGTGCTTCATCCACTATTATATAATCAAACTCATCCTCTCTAAACTCTTGGTATCTATTGTTTAAGCTTTGTATAGTGGAAAAAATATAATCTCTATCTGTATTTTTTTTATTTCCTGTAAAAAAGCCCATAGTTTTTTCGGGTAAAATATTTTTAAAAGTTTCCATAGCAGATTTTAATATCTCTTCATTATGAACTATAAAAAGTAACCTTTTAGCTTTAAATACCTTTACATCAAAAGCACCTAAGTATGTTTTTCCTGTTCCTGTAGCTGCAATACAAAGAGCTCTTGTCTCTCCATACATTCTAGTTATTTCTAAGTTTTTTAAAGCTGTCTCTTGCATATAGTTTGGTTTTATATCTGACTCTTTATAGATTCCAAACTCATGATCTTCTGCTGCTAAAAAATATTCATCTCTAACTTTTTTTCTTACAACTATCTCCTCTTTTTTTACGTATGAAACTGTATATGGATTTACATTTTCAACCCCTTTTCCCCAAAGATAATTAAACTCATTTAAAACCCCTTTTATAAAGTCACTATTTTTCTCTGTAGTAACTGCTGTATTCCACTCTATATTACTTTTAAGTCCACTTTTAGTAAGGTTAGAAGATCCTATTATAGCTTTATAATAGTTTTCATACTCAAATATATACCCCTTAGTATGAAACCCTTCCATCTTGTCACTATCAAAAAATTTAACCTCTATATTTTTAAATCTTTTTAAAAACTCTATAGATTTCAATTCTGTAAAATGAAGATAGTTTGTTGTTAAAATTTTACCTTTTATATTATGTTTTTCACTTTTTTTCAAAATATCTAAAATTATTTGTACACCTGCAAAGTTAATAAATGCCACAGAGAAGCAGAAACTTTTAGCTTTTTCAAATCCATTTTCTATATATCTATATAAATTTCCATTATTTTCTAAGTTAGTATTACTTATAAATTCATATTTCATATATCCCCCATCAAAATTTATATTTTAACTTTATACTATAAAGTATACCATATTTCTAATGTAAGATTAATTGAGATTACAAAAATGGAGAAACTAAAACTAGTCTCTCCATTTTCTATCTATTATTTAACTATATAGTTCTCAATATTGTTATAACATATGTTTTGAACCATTTTCCCCAATTTATCTACATCATTTGGAATCTCTCCATTTTCTACCCACTCCCCAAGTAGGTTACAAAGTATTCTTCTAAAATACTCATGTCTTGTATAAGATAGGAAACTTCTTGAATCTGTTAACATTCCAACAAATCTTGAAAGTAATCCTAAATTAGCTAAAGCTGTCATCTGCTTTATCATTCCATCCTTTTGATCTAGGAACCACCATCCAGATCCTAGTTGAATCTTTCCTGGAACTCCCCCTCCTTGGAAACATCCTATTAATGTTCCTAAAGTCTCATTCTCTCTAGGATTTAAATTATATAGTATTGTTTTTGGTAACTCATTTGTATCATCTAAAGCATCTAAAAACTTCGATAGTGAATGCACAAAAATATCATCTGCAATACAATCAAATCCAGTATCTGGACCTAATTTTTTAAACATTCTAGTTGAGTTATTTCTAATAGTTCCCATATGAAGTTGCATTACCCAACCTCTTTTATTGTACTCTCTTCCTAAGAACATCATAATGTTTGTCTTAAACATCTTAACCTCTTCTGAAGTTAAAACCTCTCCTGCTACTCTCTTTTTAAATATAGCATCTACTTCATCCTCAGTTCCCATTTCAAAAACAACTGGATCTAAAGCGTGGTCTGATATTCTACATCCAACTTCGTGGAAGAAATCAACTCTCTCTTTTAAAGCTAACTTATATGTAGGTAAAGACTCTATTTTATGTCCGTGTAGTACTTCTAATTTTCCTAACCAAGGTAGGAAATCATCCTTCTCTATATTAAACCCTTTATCTGGTCTAAAAGCTGGATTTACAACAACTTCAAAGTCATTATCCTTTTTTAATGCTATGTGATACTCTAATGAATCTACTGGATCATCAGTTGTACAAAGAGCTTTTACATTAGCTCTCTTTATTAACTCTCTCGCTGTAAACTCATCTTTTTGTAACATCTCATTTGTCTTTTCCCAAATCTCTTCAGCTGTTTCTTTAGATAAAATTGTATCTATTCCAAAGAATTTTTTTAGCTCTAAATGAGTCCAGTGAAACAGTGGATTTCCGTAACACTCATCCATTGTTTCAGCCCATTTCATAAACTTCTCTTTGTCCTCTTTATCTCCAGTAATATAGTCCTCAGGAACTCCATTACTTCTCATTGCTCTCCATTTATAGTGATCTCCACCTAACCAAATCTCAGTTATTGATCTATATTTTTTATTCTCATATATCTCTTTTGGATTTAAATGACAGTGGTAATCATAAATTGGCATATCTTTTGCATAGTCATGATATAGTGTTTTTGCTATATCACTATTTAATAGAAAATCTTCACACATAAACTTTTTCATTTTTAATGCCTCCATTTTAGTTTTATATTAATCCAAATACTTTAGGTAGGAATAAGCTTATTGCTGGTATATAAGTTACTAGCAGAAGTCCTATTAGCATAACAATAAAGTATGGTAAAATCGTTTTTATTATATCCTCTATCTTCAAATCTGCAATGGCACAACCTAAGAATAGTGCATTTCCAACGGGCGGTGTACAAAGCCCTATACAAAGGTTGTATACCATCAAGATTCCAAAATGTACGGGATGCATTCCTAAAGATGTTACAACTGGTAGGAAAATTGGTGTGAATATAAGCACCGCTGGTGTCATATCCATAAATGTTCCAACAACTAATAGTAACATATTTATGATAAGTAAAATAACGTATTTATTATCTGAAATTCCAAGTAGTATATTTGTTATATACTGAGGAATTTGAGAGTATGCTAAAGCCCAAGACATAATGCTTGAAGCTGCCATTAAGAACATTATAATTCCTGTCATCTTAATAGTTTCATCTAAAATCTTTTTTATAACTTTTGCATTTAAATTTTTATATATTAAAGATAGAACTAATGTATATATTACTGCAATTCCTGATCCTTCAGTTGCTGTAAATACCCCTTTTATAATACCACCTATAACAACTATAATTAAAAGTAAACTTGGTAGTGCATCTAAAGTTGTTTTTATAACTAAAGACATCTCTGGTTTTGGTTCTACAGGATAGTTATTCTTTTTAGCAAATATATACGCTAAAATCATAATTCCTAATCCCATAACTATTCCTGGTAAATATCCAGCTATAAATAGAGCTCCAATAGATGTTCCTCCACTTACTAATGCAAATACTATAAGTACATTACTTGGCGGAATAAGAAGTCCTGTTGGACAAGATGTTATATTTACTGCTGCACAGTATTTTGGATCATATCCCTCTTTTTTCTGTAGCGGATATATTGTTCCTCCAATAGCTGCCTCTGCTGCAACTGCTGAACCAGATATAGCTCCGAATAACATATTTCCTAAAATATTTACCTGAGCCAAAGATCCTGGCAATCTTCCCCCAATTAGTTTAGCAAAATTAACAAGTTTTATTGCTATACCACCATTATTCATTATATTTCCTGAAAGTATGAAAAATGGTATTGCCAATAATGCAAAGTTATCTAGTCCTGTTATCATCTTTTGAGCTGATGCAATTATTGTCATATCAAGTGGTAGTGATAAAAGTATTGCTATAAATGAAGCTAATCCTATTCCAACTGATACTTGAAGTCCTAAAATTAAAAATACAAAGAAACTTGCAAACAGTGCTATTGCCACTATTCCTATATTAACTCCCACTATCTATCACTCCCTTTTAATGCTAATTCATCTCCTATATAAGTTATAAAATAAAATATATTTATAACTCCAGTTATTGGAAGTATTGAATACACAACTCCCATAGGAATATATAACACTGGTGATAGTTGTTTCATTGTATTTAAAGTTAGTAGTGTTCCACCCCAAACCATAACAAATCCCATAAAAATAATACTTAAAATTGGAAGTATTATTTTTATAATTTTTACAGTATCTGTCTTTAAAAAAGTATGTAGATAATCCATTGAAAGATGAGCTTTAGAACCAAAAGCATAGGTAGTTCCAAGCATTCCTATCCACATTAATAAAAATCTAGCAAGTTCATCTGTAAAAATACTTGGTGAATTAAATACATATCTTGATGTTACCTGCCAAGCTACAGTTGCTACCATTACTGTTAAAAGTAGCGAACTTACTATAAATATAACTCTATTTATATACCCTCTTAATCTATCCATTTTTTCTCCTGCTATTCAAAATTTCTTATTCTTTCAATATAATCTTTAATTAACGAGTCTTTTGTAACTTCATCATAAAGAGGTTGAACTTTCTCTACGAACTCTGTTTTATCCACTTGGAAAAACTCTACGCCTTTATCTTTTAAAGAATCCATTAACTTATCCTCTGTTTCAGACCATATCTCATTTTGATAGTCAAAAGAGTTTAAAGCTGCTGTTTTTACTATAGCTTTCTCATTATCTGATAGTTTGTTCCAAGTTTTTGTATTCATAACTAATACATCTGGAGATATTGAATGCTCATCAAATGTAAAATATGGTGCTGTTTCATAGTGTTTTGACTCAGCATAAGAGATTAGGTTATTCTCTGCTCCATCAACTACACCTTGCTGTAGTGCTGTATAAATCTCTCCAAAACTTAGTGGTGTTGGACTTCCTCCTAAAAGGTTAGTCATTCTTACCATTGTTTTACTTGTTTGTACTCTTATCTTCATACCCTTTAAGTCATCTGTATTTTTAACAGGTTTTTTAGTATAAAAGTTTCTTGTTCCTGAGTTGTAAAATGTTAAACCGATAAATCCTCTATCCTCAGTTGCCGCTAATATCTCTTCACCTATTGGTGATTTTAATACTCTTAAATTGTGATCCATATCTTTAAATAGATACGGTAGTGGTAAAACTGAGTACTCCTTTGCAAAACTCTCTAATGGTCCTGCATTTGTTTTTATAATATCAATAGCTCCCGCTTGCATTAGTTCAGTTATCTCTCTTTCTCCGCCTAACTGTCCATTTGGAAATATTAAAACTTCAATCTTTCCATCTGTTTTTTCATTTACTTCCTCTGCAAACTTTACCATTGCTAAATGCACTGGATGACTCTCTGTCAAAGCATGTGCTAATTTTATTTTCTTTGTTGTTTCCTCACTTTTACCACACCCTGTTAAGAAAACAAGGATTAAAGTTAGAAAACCGATAACTCTTTTCATTGGTGCCCCCTGTTGATTATAACGTAACTCCAGATTTAAAAATTGCAATCTCTTGGAATCTGTTTAGTTCATTATTTACTTTTTTTCCATTTATTACTTCAATTATATACTCTATAAACTCCTCTAGTAGCTCATCCATTGTAATATCTTCTGATACTAGTCTTCCAGCATCAAAATCTATCCATCTTTTTTTCTTATTGTATAGCTCACTATTTGTAGAGATTTTTACAGTTGGAACATATCCTCCATATGGATTTCCTCTTCCAGTTGTAAATAAAACCATATGACACTTTGCTGCTGCAAGAGCTGTAGTAGCTACTGAGTCATTTCCAGGAGCGCTTAAAAGATTTAAACCTTTCTCTTTTAAAACCTCTCCATATTTTAATACATCAATAACTTGAGAAACTCCAGACTTTTGAGTACATCCTAAAGATTTATCCTCTAAAGTTGTAATTCCACCAGCTTTATTTCCTGGAGATGGATTTTCATATATCTCTTGGTCATTTTTTATAAAATACTCTTTAAAATCATTTATCAGTGACACACATTTTTTAAAGATATCTTCATTTTTACATCTTTTCATAAGAAGAGTTTCAGCTCCAAACATCTCTGGAACCTCTGTTAAAACTGTTGTTCCACCTTGAGCAACAATATAATCTGAAAACTCTCCTAACATTGGATTTGCCGTTATTCCTGAAAGACCATCTGATCCACCACACTCTAATCCAAAGTTTATCTCACTTAAGCTAGCTTTCTCTCTTTTATCTTGAAGCATCTCTTCATATAGTTTTAAAAGCAGATTTTTTCCAGCTTCAACTTCATCTTCAACATCTTGAGTTACTAAAAACTTAACTCTATCTTTATCATACTCTCCTAAAGTTTTTTCAAATTCACCAATTTGGTTATTTTCACACCCTAGTCCTAAAACAAGTACTCCTCCAGCATTTGGATGTTTAACTGTATTTTGTAGTATTACCCTTGTATTTTCATGATCCTCTCCAAGTTGTGAGCATCCATAGTTATGAGTTAAAACATTGATATTGTCTATTTGAATATCTCCAATCTCATTTAAAAACTCATCTTTTATTAGTTGAGCAATTCCATTTACACATCCAACTGTTGGAACAATCCATAACTCATTTCTTATTCCTACATCTCCATTTTTTCTTTTATAAACCTCTACATCTCTTTTTTCTAAATCTAGAACTCTATTTTGAAACTCTGGAGTATAAACATAGTTATTAAGGTCCTTTAAATTTGTTTTTGTATTGTGAGTATGTATCCATTCACCCTTTTTTATTGGTGTTATTGCATGACCTATAGGCATCCCGTATTTTATTACATTCTCATCTTTTCCAATGTTTCCAAGGGCAATTTTATGCCCTTTAGAAACATCCTCTAACAATGTTAAACTATCTCCATCTAAAGTTATAGTCTCATCTTTTTTATAGTTTTTTAAAGCGATAACTACATTATCCCTTGTATTAATTTTTATAAACTCTTTCATTACTTAACCTCTTCTAAAGCTTTCTTCACTCCATTTTTATCTATATTTTCTAAGTATTTTGCTACTAATTCAGTCATTCCCTGCACTGAGTTTAAATCCATATCCCAGTGATTTTCTAATCCTAACACAGATTTTGCTATGTTTTCATAGTTGTTCTCTTTCCATAAATCTGCATACATATCTAAATGGTGTTTGTCATCTCTTAACTGAATAGCATCTCCATTTTCTCTAACACCTTTATAGAATCTTATTAAAGCTGCTAAAGAGAATAGAAGTTTCTTAGGCAGTTTTCCTGTTCTTTTGTATGTCTCTAAAACTTGTGGAAGTATTCTAGATTTATACTTAGCCATTGAGTTTAATGAGATATCCATTAGCATATGTTTTACATATGGGTTTTTAAATCTATTAACTACAGCATCTTTAAACTCTTTTAACTCCTTCTCATCCATATCTAAAGCTGGAATAATCTCCTCATCTATTGCTAATTCAATAAAGTTTCTAATATCATCATTTTCCATAGCTTCTCTAACTGTATCTATTCCATATAGGTATGAAACTGGAACCATAGCTGTATGTGCTCCGTTTAATATTCCTACTTTTCTCATTTTATATGGTTTTAAATCTTCAACTATTAATATATTTAGATTTAATCCCTCTAACTTTAACTCTTTTGTTAATATATCTTTTGGCCCTTGAATTACAAATAAATAGAAGTACTCTCCAGTTGTTATAAAGTTATCCTCATAACCCAACTCTTTTGTTAACTCCTCTTTCTCTCCTCTTGGATACCCTGTTACAATTCTATCAACTAATGTTGAACACCAGATATTTCCATTTATTAACCAGTTTTTAAAGTCCTCTCCTAAGTTCCAAAGATCAGCATATTTTAAAACCATCTTTCTTAACTCTTCACCATTATAATCAATCAGTTCACATGGCATTAAAATAAATCCTTTAGTCATATCTCCATTGAAAGTTACAAATCTTTCATGCATCAATCTTGTTAACTTTCCTGGGAATGTACTTTGAGGAGCATCCTCATACTTATCCTCCGCACTAAAAGCTATTCCAGCTTCAGTTGTATTAGATACAATAAATCTCATCTCTGGGTTATGAGCTAGTTGTAAATACTCTTGGAAGTTTTTATAAATAGGTATCTCTCTATTTATAGATGAGATTATAGTATAATCTTTAACAACCTCTCCACTTTCATTTATTCCTCTAATTATTGCTGTGTATAATCCATCTTGAGTATCTAATAGTGGTACTGCATCAAAATCAATTGGTCTTACTACCGCTACTCCAGCGTTTAAGTCTGTATTTTTATTTATTATGTCTAATTGCCAATCAAAGAAACATCTTAAAAAGTTTCCCTCTCCAAATTGAATTACTTTCTCTCCATATTTTGGTAAATTTAACTCTTCTCTAGTTAACATTTTTTTCTCCTTATTCTGTGATATATCAGTATTATATTACAAATATATTATATTTAACTGTAAAAAGCAAGTTTTTTTTTATAAATTTAATCATAAAAAAATATAATCGTTCACTAAAAGAACAATTTTTTATTTGATATTGGTTTTTTTTTAAAAATATTATATACTATTAATATAG